>NZ_JBFTLD010000117.1:0-19572 GCF_056396265.1 Allobosea sp. 05T422_2
GCCACACACGAGGTCACAGTCGATGGCGAGCTGCTCGAGCGCGACGGCGTGAAGTACCTGCTCGTCGACAGGATCGCCGACGACAAGGGCGTGATCAGCATGACGCATGAAGAACACGGCATCCAGCCGTTCGGGAACTGAGCGATGCGAATGCTGCGGCACATGCTGGGTGTGGCCGCGCTTCTCGCCGGCATCCCCGTGACAACCGCGCGCGCGGCCGAAGCCTGGAACATCCCGTACGAGACTGCGACAATCCTCAAGGGGCGGGTCGTCGATCCGCTCTGCCATCTCACAGGCCGTTGCACGCCCGGTTGCGGCAGCGGCAAGCGCCAGCTCGGCCTTGTCCTGGCCGACGGCACCTTCCGGCTTGTCGCGAAATCGAACGTCGACTTTGCCGGCTCGGTCCGGGACCTGATCGGTTATTGCGGCCGCGAGATCGAGGCCGATGGCCTGCTGATCGCCAACCCGGCAGTGACAGTATTCTTCGTGCAGGCGGTCCGCGAAGGCCCCTCGCAGCCCTGGATTCCGGCCGAACGCTTCAAGTCCGACTGGGAGGCCCGCAACGGCAAGGCCTCCGAATGGTGGCGGGCCGATCCTGAAGCGAACCGCAGCATCGCCGAAGACGGCCCTTACGGAATCAAGGGACTTCGGCCGAAATGATCTCGCGGCGGGTGCTGCTGGCCCTTGGCGCCATCCTGCCAGCCGCAGGCGCGTTCTCGCAGCAACCGCCTGCATCTGGCGCCAGCCCTATCGACCCGCTCGCCACCCGGTTCGGCGGCCCTTTCACGCTCATCGACCACACCGGCAAGCGCGTGAACGACACGGATTTCCGCGGGCGGTTCATGCTGGTCTATTTCGGCTTCACCCGTTGCACCGATACCTGCCCGGTCGATCTTGCGATCATCGCGCAAGCGCTCGACGCCATCGGCCCGCAGGCCGAGCGGCTCGCGCCGCTCTTCGTCACGGTCGATCCGGCCCATGACACGCCCGCCACGATGGCAGCCTATGTCACAGCCCTCCATCCGCGCCTGATCGGACTGACCGGCAGCGAATCGGAGATTGCCGCGATCGCCCGCGCCTACAAGGTGCATCGCCGCAAGCTCACGCTGCCGCATCATGGCGCCGCGGAGTACGCCGTCGATCACGGCTCCCTCACCTATCTGATGGACCGCGAGGGGCGCTTTCTGACCCTGCTGCCGCACAATGCCGGCGCGCCACGTCTCGCCGAGATCCTGAACAAGTACCTCGGCTGAACACGTGCTTGGCCTCAACACCTGCTTGGCCCGAACAAGTGCTTGGCCCGAACAAGTCCCGGGCCTGGCGGAGCAGCCCTGCCAGCGATGCAGGCGACAGTGCCGCCGGGATGCGGCTATGCAGGTGGCATCATGGAGACAGACATCATGCCCGACAGCCAGGCCCAGAAGAATTCCCCCTCGTACCGCCTGGCGGCGCTCGACCCCGATTTCATCCTTGGCGATTCGACACGCGGCGTGCGCTTCATGCTCGAATACCAGAAGGCCGAGGACCATTTACGCGCGCGCGGCATCATCTCGACCGTTGTCGTCTTCGGCTCGGCCCGCGTCCGGGAAGGTGACCGCTGGTACGAGGCGGCGCGGCAATTCGCCCGCATTGCCTCCGAGCGGGGCGGCGCGCTCATCGACGGCGAGAGCGGGCGCCATCATGTCATCGCCACTGGCGGCGGGCCGGGCATCATGGAAGCAGCCAATCGCGGTGCGACGGAAGCGGGGGCGCTCTCGATCGGCTTCAACATCACCCTGCCGCACGAGCAGGAGCCGAATCCGTGGTCAACGCCGGACCTGACTTTCCGCTTCCACTATTTCGCGATGCGGAAGATGCACCTGGCAATGCGCGCCGCGGCGCTCGTCGTGTTTCCCGGCGGATTCGGCACGCTCGACGAACTCTTCGAGATCATGACGCTGAAGCAGACGGGCAAGATGCYGGCCGTACCGATCGTGCTCTATGACAGCGCCTTCTGGCGTGACCTGCTCAATCTCGATGCCATGGCCGCGGCAAAATTCATCCGCCCCGAAGATCTTTCGCTGTTCTGCTACGCCGATACGCCGGAGGAAGCCTACCAGCGTGTCGTCGACGGTGCGGGCCAGAACTGGGTCCTTCCCGCAAACGACAGCATGCAGAGCTGACAACGAAAAAGGCCGGCATCGCTGCCGGCCTTTTCCAATTCACTTCGCCGAGGCGAAACTCAGGCGGCCTTGGCTTCCGCGCCGAGGGCACCCTTCACCGTCTCGACCACGGCCGCGAAGGCGGCTGCGTCGTCGATGGCCAGCGCCGACAGCGTCTTGCGATCGAGCTCGATACCGGCCTTGGCGAGACCGCCAATGAAGACCGAGTACGTCAAGTCATGCTCACGCACCGCAGCGTTGAGGCGCTGGATCCAGAGCGCGCGGAACGAGCGCTTCCGGTTCTTGCGGTCGCGATAGGCATACTGCATCGAACGATCGACGGCCGCCTTGGCAGCGCGGATCGTATTCTTGCGGCGGCCATAAAAACCCTTGGCGGCCTTAAGTGTCTTCTTGTGCTTGGCGTGGGACGTTACGCCCCGTTTCACGCGAGCCATGTGTGATCTCCGGAAAGGTTAGAGGGCGTCAGCCGTTCGGCAGGAAGTATTTTTTCACGTTGGCGGCATCGCCCTCGAAGAGGGTTGCCGTGCCGCGGTGATTGCGGATCTGCTTGTTGGTCCGCTTGATCATGCCGTGACGCTTGCCGGCCTGGGCGTAGAGCACCTTGCCGGTTCCGGTGATCTTGAAGCGCTTTTTGGCGCTCGACTTCGTCTTGATCTTGGGCATTTCAGCTCCTCAATGGTCGCGGACGCGCGAGATGCGCCGCTTCGATTTTGCTTGCTGGAAGCAAAGAACGACCGCCACGGCAGCCCTTATCAGCCGGGCGATCGAAGGGCGCGCATATGACAGAAAAGCCCGGGGCTGGCAAGTGCAGGCGCCACTCATGCCTAAAAGGCCGCATGGCGAACCGGAACGGGTTTATCCCGATCAGCCCAGCTTTTCGGCGCGAGGCCCTCTGATCCCGATGCAATTGCCCCAAGGATCGCGAACCTGGCACATCCACAGATCACCGTCGATGGCCAGCGGCCCGCGATAGAGAACCGCGCCGACCGCCTGCAAATGGGCAAGCGATCGCTCGAAATCCTCCACCCGCCAATAGACAATCGAGCCGGTAGCGCCGCTGGCCACCTTCGTGTCATCCGGAACGATTTCAAGTTGCGTCTCGCCAATCTGCAGAAAGGCGAATCCCGAAGGCTGGCTCGTCGCCGGAACGGCGCGGGGAAATGCGCTGCGATACCAAGCGAGCCCCGCGACCACGTCCGAGACGTGAACCAGAACGGCCGAAATAGAACCCGTCACGGAAATCCTCGTGGTCATGATCGGAAGGGAGCCCAACGGGCCCGGAAGCGTGCGGCAGCGCTACCCCTTATCAGCGCGGAAGAAGTCGATGAAAGCCCGCAGCGCCGGGCGCATCTGCCGGCGGCTCGGATAATACACGTAGAACCCGTCGAAGGGTGGACACCAATCCTCCAGAACAGACACCAGCCTGCCCTGCCCGAGCCCATCGCGGACATAGTCATCGAAGAGGAATGCGATGCCGGCACCATCAAGCGCGGCCTGGAGGACGAGCCGGTCATCGCCCAGGATCAGCGGCCCCGTGACTTCGGGTTCGACGACGAGACCGTCCTTCTCGAACTCCCAGCGATAGATCACGCCACTTTCGAAGCGGAAGCGGATGCAGCGATGCCCGGGCAGTTCGTGCGGCGTCAGCGGCATGTCACGCCCGGCGAAATAGGCCGGGGCCGCAACCGCGACGCCACGCATGCGCGGCCCGATGCGAACGGCGATCATGTCGCGCTGCAGGCTCTCGCCGAGCCGGATCCCGGCATCGAACCCGCCCGCGACGACATCAGCGAATCTGTCGTCAATGACGATCTCGAGCACGATTTCCGGATAGGCCGCGGCAAAGGCGCCGAGCTTCGGCGCCAGTACCAGATGAGCGGCGGTGCGCGGCACGGTGAGGCGAAGATTGCCGGCGGGCTCGTCGCGCGAGGCAGCTGCCACTTCCAGCGCCAGGGCGATCTCCGACATCGCCGGCAGCAGCCGTTCCAGAAGCTGCGCCCCGGCCTCGGTGGGAGCGACGCTGCGCGTACTGCGCGCCAGCAAGCGCACGCCGAGCCGGGCCTCCAGCAGCGACACGGCATGGCTGACGGCGGACGGCGCAATGCCGAGCTCGCGTGCCGCGCCACGGAAACCCCGATTGCGGGCGACGGCCGCCAGGACGGCGAGATGCGGGAGATCAGCGCGGTTCATTGATCTGTTTTATCGAACAGGCCGTGCTTTCTCCAGGTGATTATCGATCAGTGGCGCAAGCCTCATCTGTATCGGATCACAAAAGAGGAGCCCGTGATGCAAACTCGCAAGCTTGGTCAAGAACTCGAAGTCTTCCCCGTCGGCCTCGGCTGCATGGGGATGACCTTCGCCTATGGTGGCCAGGAAGAGAGCGCCGCGATCGCCACCTTGCGGCGCGCCGTCGATATCGGAGTGACCCTCTTCGACACCGCCGAAGTCTATGGCCCATTCGAGAACGAGGTCCTGCTGGGCAAGGCGCTCAGGCCTGTGCGCGACCAGGTGGTGATCGCCACGAAGTTCGGGTTCAGGATCCTCGAAGAGGGCAAGGGACCGGAGCGCATGGCGGGGCTCGACAGCCGGCCGGAACATGTGAGGGCCGTGGCGGAAGCCTCGCTCAAGCGGCTCGGGATCGACGTGATCGATCTCTATTACCAGCACCGCGTCGACCCGAATGTGCCGATCGAGGATACGGTCGGCGCCATGGCCGATCTCGTGCGCGAGGGCAAAGTCCGAGCGCTCGGCCTGTCCGAGGCCAATGCCTCGACGATCCGCCGGGCGCACGCGGTGCATCCGATCGCGGCCGTCCAGAGCGAATATTCGTTGTGGAGCCGCGAGCCTGAAGACGGCGTGCTCGCCGTCTGCCGTGAGCTCGGAATCGGGTTCGTGCCCTACAGCCCGCTCGGCCGCGGCCTGCTCACCGGCACGATCCGGACGCTCGACGAGTTGGGCAGCGAGGACTGGCGCCGGACCCTGCCACGCTTCCAGGCCGAAGCGTTGGAAGCCAACGCGGCGCTCGTCGAACGGCTGGAACGCCTGGCCGCGAGCAAGAACGTCACCGCCGCGCAGCTTGCGCTGGCCTGGGTGCTGCATCAGGGGGACTTCATCGTGCCGATCCCCGGTGCGCGCAAGATGACCCATCTGGAGCAGAACAGGGCGGCGGCCGACATCGTCCTGACCACCGACGAAACAGCAGCCATAGGCGAAGCGCTCACGCCGGCCGACGTGGCGGGCAAACGCTACACCGACGCCGCGCTCGCCCTCGTCGACGGCTAGCCCTGTCGGGCATCGTTCAGGAGGCGCGCTCTGCGCGCCTCCTTCTTCGACGAGCGCTCACGCAGGCCAATGATGGCAGGCCCCACGGATCGGATGCTCCGGCGCGGCTACAATGATGCGAAGGCTCTGCCCCTTTCGGCGTTCTGCCCCTAAGGGCCGATACAGGCTGCGGCCTCACGCAGGACGGGCTGCGGCTTCTCACCATGCAGGCGGCGATAACCAAGCAAGGCCGTCGCGAGGGCAACGCCGCCTGCGGCAACCGAAATCCAGAAACCACTGCGCGCGCCAAACCCGTCGATGACCCAGCCTGAGGCGGAAGAGCCCACCGCCATGCCGATACCGATGCYGGTCATGGCCCAGGTGATGCCCTCGGTCAGTTTCGCAGCCGGGACGAGGCGCTCGATCAGGCCGATCGAGACGATGATCGTCGGCGAAACGGCAGCGCCGGCCAGGAACACCACGACGGCAAGGCTGCCGATGCTGTTGACGGCGAGCAGAGGCAGCGTGGTCACCGCTGCAAGCGCAATCGCAATCAGCAACTGGCTGGCCAGCGACATGCGCAGCCTGAGCGCGCCGAACACGATCCCCGTGATCAGCGATCCCGCGGCATAGCTCGCCAGGACGAAACTGGCGGCAGCCTTGTTCCCTTGCGCCTCGGCGAAGGCAACGGCGGTGACCTCGGCCGTTCCGAAGATCGTGCCGATCGCAATCAGGATGAAGGCGATGATCCGCACCGACGCGAGGCGAATGACCGAGTCACCGCCACTCGCCCCCTGCGGATGCACGGGCGGTTCGGATGCCCGCTGCGCGACGAACAGCGCAGTTCCGACGGTCAGCAGCAGCGTCGCGGCGAGCGGCCCTGCCTCTGGAAAGAAGGATACGCTCAGCCCGATCGCGATGACCGGCCCGGTCATGTAGATGACCTCGTCGACCACCGACTCGAAGGCGAAGGCGGTCCGCAGCTTCGGCGTATCGCGATAAAGCTCGGTCCAGCGCGCCCTGACCATCGCCGATATGCTCGGCATCGTTCCTGACAGCATGGCGAAGACGAAAAGAGCCCAGACGGGCGCTTCGTAGCGGGTCGACAGCATCAGGCCCGATAGCGCCGCAATCGCTGCGAGTGTTGCGGGAATGAGCAGCCGACGCTGCCCGTAGCGATCGACCAGCCTGGAGAGCTGAGGCGCGATCAGTGCGTTGGACAAGGCGAAGGTCGCCGCGACCGCCCCTGCCAGCCAGTATTCGCCGCGCGCCTGGGACAGCATGGTGACGACGCCGAGCGTTACCATCGAGACCGGCATGCGCGCGATGAAGCCCGTCGCCGAGAACGCGATAGCGCCTGGAGCCCTGAAGATCTCGCGATAGGGGTTGGCCATGACGGGCCTCTTTCCAGAAGTTTCTGTACCACTTACATACGGAGCGTATGAAAGTGAAGTAGGAGCCGACCCGGCCCGTGTCAATTGACATACGCCGCGTATGCGAAAGGAACATGGATGGCTCGCAGACCACGCACGGAGATGATCGCCGAGACGCGGGCCAAGCTCCTCGGTGCGGCGCGCCATGCCTTCGGCACCGTGGGCTATGCCGACGCCTCGATGGATGAACTGACCGCCGCCGTCGGACTGACACGCGGGGCGCTCTACCATCACTTCGGTGACAAGAAGGGCCTGCTCAGGGCCGTGATCTCCGAAATCGATGACGAAATGAACGAGCGCCTTCGCATCGTCTCCGCCAGTGCGGCAGATAAATGGGCCGGCTTCCGCGACGAGTGCACCGCCTATATCGAGATGGCGCTGGAGCCGGAGATCCAGCGCATCGTCCTACGCGATGGGCCAGCCGTCCTCGGCGATCCCTGGAACTGGCCAACGCAGAGCGCCTGCATCCGTTCGATGACGGCGAGCCTCGAGACGCTTGTCGCGGACAGGATCCTGCTCGCGATCGACCCCGAGGCGGCCGCCCGCCTGATCTCCGGTGCGACGCAACATGCGGCACAATGGATCGCCCATGCCGAGAACCCGCAAGCCGCCTCTCACCGGGCGATCGCGGCCTTTAATGCCATGCTGGACGGATTGCTGCTTCACCCTGCCGGGAGTGGTTGAGGGGTCGCCCGCCGGAGCCTCGCCCGGGACGCGCCATAGTCGGCGGCGACGGCCGGCAGCGCCGCTGACGGTCACGTTGGAGCATCGGCTGTCCCGAAAACCGCAATCCACTTTTCGGGTCGATGC
Organism: Allobosea sp. 05T422_2; assembly: GCF_056396265.1. Lineage (NCBI taxonomy): Bacteria > Pseudomonadati > Pseudomonadota > Alphaproteobacteria > Hyphomicrobiales > Alloboseaceae > Allobosea > Allobosea sp. 05T422_2. The sequence continues at coordinate 7,667 of NZ_JBFTLD010000117.1, forward strand.
TTTACACTGGCGCCAGAGGCCCGGCGGATGGCGAAACATCCCGTCCTAGACCGAGCGGCGACGATCGGGCCGCCGCACACGACACTTCCGACGCATGGGCCGGGCCCAGCCAGGGAGAAGCGTGATGACGACCTATATCCTGCTGACCAACTGGACCGACCAGGGCGCGCGCAACGTAAAGGACTCGCCGACCCGCCTCGACACGGCCAGGAAGCTGCTGCGCGACATGGGCGGCGACTTCAAGGCCTTCTTCATGACGATGGGGAAATACGACATGGTCATCGTCTGCGAGGCACCAGACGATGCCGTTCTGGCGCGCTTCTGCCTGCAACTGGCAATGCACGGCAATGTGAGAACGCAAACGCTCAAGGCATTTCCGGAAGCCGCCTATCGCGAGATCATTCGCTCCGTCAGCTAGATCATCGGACCGGATTCATAACCGGTCCGATGATCTGGTCTTCTGTGTTTGCATCGGCCTTTCGGAAAACCGCAATCCACTTTTCGGGCCGATGCCTTAGGACGACCCAGCAGGGATCAAATGAGACAAGGCCCAGCCGAAGCGGCCGGGCCTTGTCTCAACCTGATTCCGAGGCAGGGCGCTCCAGGCGACCTATTTTGGCGCCAGGACCATCACCATCTGGCGACCCTCAAGCTGCCAGTCGCTCTCGACCTTGGCAACATCGACAAGATCAGCCTTGACCCGCTCGAGCACCTTCACGCCGAGGTCCTGGTGCGCCATTTCGCGGCCGCGGAAGCGCAGGGTCACCTTGACCTTGTCGCCCTCCTCGAAGAAGCCGTGCATGGCCTTCATCTTGACGTCGTAGTCGTGCTTGTCGATGCCCGGCCGGAGCTTGATCTCCTTGATCTCGATGGTGCGCTGCTTCTTGCGCGCCTCGGCGGCCTTCTTCTGCTCCAGAAAGCGGAAGCGGCCGTAGTCGAGAATCTTGCAGACCGGAGGCACTGAATTGGGGGCGATCTCGACCAGGTCGAGACCGGCATCCTCGGCAATCTTCAGGGCCTCGAAGAACGACACAACGCCACGGTTGGCGCCGGTATCGTCAATGAGCTGAACCTCACGGACACCGCGGATGTCGCGGTTAGAACGCGGACCGTCTTTGGTCGGGGTTGGGGCAGCGCGGAACGGACGGCGAATGGCTGTATTCTCCTATGAATGGTGCTGTCGGCACCGTTGATCAGACACATTGCATAAAGTCGGGCATTGTCAATGCAAACACGGCAACACCCGCTCAAGTACAGAGCCTAGCGCCCAAGCAAGGCGCAATAGACGTCGAGGGTTTCGCTGACCATGTTCTCGAGCGAAAAGTGCTGCTCGACATGGAGGCGGGCCCKGCGGGCCAGCGCATCGCGCGCCGAGGGGCGCAGCGCCAGCGCCTCCTTGAGGCCCGCGGCCAGTGCAGACGCATCGCCCGGCGGCACGCGCCAGCCCGTGCGCTCGCCGGGAGCCGTCTGCGGCGGCGCGAGTACGGTTTCGGGAACTGCTCCGAGATCGGAGACCACAACCGGAATGCCCATGGCTTGCGCCTCGACCGCAACACGGCCGAAGGCCTCCGGCTCGGTCGAGGGCACGGTGACGACCGCCGCCGCGAGCAAGGCCGCCGGCATGTCGGTGCAATGGCCGACGCGCTTGACCTGTTCTTCGAGCCCGGCCTTGGCGATGGCCTGGTCGAGCTCCCTGACATAGCCATCGCGGCCCTGATGGTCGCCTGCGAAGATGAAGGCGGTATCGTTGTCGCCGCCCTCGCGCAGAAGGCGAGCCGCCTCGATCAGCACACGATGGCCCTTCCAGCCGGTCAGTCGTCCCGGCAAGAGCACGATGCGCTGATGTGGCTCGACGCCCCAGGCACGACGCAAGGCCTGGACTCGTTCCGGCCCGACCGCGGATGGCGCGAAGGCCGAGAAATTGGTGCCGCGATGGACGACACGGATGCGGTCACGCGCAAAGCCGTGCTTCGCCAGAATCAGGTCGGCCGTGTAGCGGGAATTGGCGATGACCACGTCGCCGCGCGCCATGACCGAATTATACTGCGTCTTCACCGCCGAGCGGCTGGCATAGGAGCCATGATAGGTGGTGACGAAGGGCAGCTTGAGCGCACGCGCCGCGGCAAGCGCAACCCAGGCCGGCGCCCGCGAACGGGCGTGAATCAATTCAACGCGCTCCCGTCGGCAGAGCAGCACGAGCTTGCGCACATTGAGCGCCATCGTGACCGGGTTCTTCGAAGCAGCCGGGAACGGCAGCCAGACGCCGCCCTTCGCCTGCAGCTCGGCGACAAGGCGGCCGCCCTCGGTCGCGACGAGCGCGCGCGCGCCCGCTTCGGTCAGCCCCTGGGCGATATCGACCGTCGTACGCTCGGCTCCACCTGCCTCGAGATCGGGGATGATCTGCAGGATGGTCCGCCCGCTCAGGGGATGATTATCCGTCGAAGGCAGCGACGGATGCGCGCCTGACCGCAAGGACATGTTCACCGTTTCAAAAAATCTCTCGGATCGGAGGCGGACAGTATGACAGCGCACAGGGCCGATCCCAGCCTATAATGCCCTGACAGGACAGATTCGTCACAGGAGATTTCAGGTGGAGCAGCCTGCCCCGCAATGGCTTGATGTCGGCAACGGCGCGGACGGCCGCCGCATCGCCTTTCTGGAGCAGCCGGGAACGGGACATCCCGTCGTCTGGCTCGGCGGCTTTCGCTCCGACATGCGGGCGACCAAGGCTGACGCACTCGCGCAATGGGCAAGCTGCAGCGGACGCGCCTTCCTGCGCTTCGACTATTCCGGACATGGCGAGACAGGTGGCGATTTCGGTCGCTGGACCTTGTCGCWTTGGCTGGAGGACACGCTCGCCGTCATTGCCGCGCGCTGCGCGGCGCCCCCGGTTCTGGTCGGCTCGTCGATGGGAGGCTGGATTGCGCTGCTCGCGGCCCGGAGACTGCGGGGCACCGCTCTTGCTCCCGCCGGCATGGTGCTGATCGCGCCCGCGGTGGATTTCTCCGAAGAGCTGATGTGGGCTCAGATGCCGACAGCGATTCGCGAGACGATCCTGCGTGACGGAGTCTGGCAGCGCCCATCCGCCTATTCGCCGGAGCCGACGCCGATCACGCGGGCGCTGATCGAGGATGGCCGCAGCCATCTCCTCTTCGGCGGCGAGATCAAGACGGGTTGCCCCGTCCATATCCTTCAGGGAATGCAGGACCCCGACGTGCCCTGGCAGCATGCGATCAAGCTGGTGGAACACCTGAGCGGCGATCCCGTGACGCTGACCTTGATCAAGGACGGCGATCACCGGCTCTCGACGCCGCTCGACATTGCGAAACTGCAGGCTGCGGTGGCGGAAATCGCCACCGCCTGACGCTCGCAGTTCAATGCACGCTGACCATCCGCAGGTCGTGTTCCCAGGCATTGGCGGTCGCAGCTTCCCGGGAATCGGTTACCAGGATCGGCGCACCATCGGCGGAGAGCAGCGCGAAGAGCTTGAGGCCCGGCTCGATTTCCGGAGCCTGCGGAAAGATCCTCAGCAGTTCCTCGGAACTCATCGGCTTGAGATAGGCCACTTCGCCCGTGCCAAGGGCAGCGAATTCTGCCTGGGTCAGTGGTGGCGTGCGAATAACATTGGTCTCTTCAGTCATCGCGCCCTCCTTTGAGCAGTGCGAATGGCGGTTCCTATGTTGATCACCAGATCATGAACGAAAGCACAACCGCGAAGCCTTCGTTCCGACCTTGGGCTCAATCGCGACTGATAATATCAATACGCCTGATGAGCCGCTCCGGTTCCGGCCTGACCAAATCAATKGCTAGCAGGCCATTCGACAAATCCGCCCCGAGTACCTGCATTCCGTCAGCCAGCAGAAAGGAGCGTTGGAACTGACGCGCCGCGATGCCGCGATGCAGGAACTGCCTGCTCTTGTCGTCGCTCTGTCGGCCACGAATGGTGAGCTGATTCTCTTCCAGCGTGATCTCAAGCTGGTCTCGCGAGAACCCCGCCACGGCAAGAGTGATCCGGAGACGATCCGGCTCATCCTCCGTGCGCGGCATGCGCTCGATATTGTAGGGAGGATATCCCTCGCTTGCGCCTTTCGCGACCCGGTCCAGCGCGCGTTCGATATCATCGAACCCAAGCAGGAAAGGATGGGACAGGCTAGGCGTACGCGTCATGCAGAAGCCCTCGAAAGGCGCCTCATCTGTCGATCGGAGCCCGCTGGCGCAGCACTCCGCAGGCGGAAGGCGAAGCCCTTCCGCTTGATGGTGATATGGCAATCGCCAGCAACGGGTTCAAGACCGTCGAAAGCTCAGCCCACAAGCGCAGCGTCGGAAGGACGTCACTCGGCCAAATCGCGACGCCGCGCGAGGGCGATCAGCGGCGCCGGTGCGCGACCCGCATCATTTGGCGAGGACGATGCCACGCTCCTTGCGCATCTTGTCGAACACCAGGCCCATCGCCTTGATGACTGTCACCTTTGGGTTGGCCTTGCAGTAGACAATGGTCTCGTGCTCGGCCTCCCTGGCCCGCGCGACGTTGATGAAGTGTTTTTTGCCAAGGCCATTGTACCAACCGCTATACCACGTCGTCAGGAGATCGGCGTCTTGCTGGAAAGTACCGGCCAGCTGGGCACAGGTCAGTTTCTGGACATCGATGTAACCGTTCGCGTCGGCGTAGGTTTTCAGCTCAACCTGTGCATTCGCACCGGTTGCGGCGAAGGCGATGAAAGCTGCGGTGGCAAAGGCGAGGCTGCGCATGGTTCGTTCCTTCATTATCCAAAGATTGAGAATGGGAGGCGATGCCAGACTAGACCGTCGAAAGCTCGTCAGCAGGTTTTCTCGAGTTCAGTATCCGCCAGTCGTTATTCTTTCTCAGCTCAGATGACGGAAAAAGCGGCCTGTTGTCGTGCCTGCGCGCGAGGCTGGGACGTCGCTCATTTTTGGCATTTACGAGCGACGCCACAACATTGGACTGATCCACTTCGGCTGCACAAGTTGTATTCGGAGCGAAGCGAACTTCAAGTCCGCTATCCGAGAGCCGGACATCCAATCTCGGGCTATGCCATTTCAATCTGGAATCGAGGGAGAACCTCTGAGCTCAACGTCGGAATCCGCCGCTTCGCTTCCGGTTCGATTGCCCCATCTCGACCCAATTGACGCACCCCTTTGGGAGCTCAGGCGCGGCAGCACACGAGCACAGCCCTCCCCGATTATTGAGCAACCGCGAGGCGTTCAAAAACGCCCGGCGGTTGCTGAACGATCAGCGAAGGCTCTGATGGCTCGTGAAAACAGAATTAGGCGCTAGCGACGGACGCCGACCCTGTTGACCCCACCATTGCGATTGCCCGGACGCGGCGCTGTCACGGCACCGACCCCAACGGGCCGAGCTACGAGACGAACGCCGGGCCGCGCGACGCACCCGGCGGGATAACCGATATAGCTGCAATAAATGACAGCATTTGCGGGAGCCGTTGTCGCGGCAAGACCGGTGAAGGCGATTCCGACCGTCGCCATTGTGAAAATCGCAAGTTTAACTTTTGTCATTTCAGGTCCCCGGGACTTTGAAGATAACAAGCGCTGGGGAGGATAACATCACATCTACTTCGACGGAAGGACCGATGACATCACCGACACCACCGACACCCGAGTCGAAAATGGGATTCGCGCGTCCGGAATGTGGCGCCTGTGAGCTACCATCGAAATGCGCGTCGCCGGTCTATTTGACGCGCGCCGCACCAGGGGGATAGCCGATGCTGACGGCGGCTGCGGCGCAGATCCCGCGGGGGCGTTGACGGCGGATCGGCCTCGCCCGATGCCGCAGCATGTCGACGCCTTTGGCAGACACCGACACCCTGCCCCGCCACGCGCCCGTGCCGAGCCCCACCACAAGCGCGCGGACGTTGATGGCACCAAAACGCCTGAAGGCCCGCACCGGCCGCTGATCAGGGCCACTGGGGCGCTGACATCCCATCCCGCGATGGATGTGCCGCACATGGCCGCTTCGACGATGGAGCGGCTTCGCCGCTTCATCTGGACGGCACTGCCCCGAATCGCGGCGACTTCGAAAGGGAGCCCGGGAGCCCACGCGTCRGGTCGCTCAAATCCGCGCGGAGCCCCGACAGGCGAGGCCAGTCCAACCGGACACGCCTCCGACACGATCGATGATTTTCAACGGGGGGGAATGGTACAGCCACCCCGGCTTGAACGGGGGACCTCTAGATCCACAATCTAGCGCTCTAACCAACTGAGCTATGGCTGCACGGCACTCTCGGCGCCCTTCGGGCGCCCTGCCAGACCGCGCAAGGATGCGAACTGGCCGGCGGCGCGGAACCTAGTGCCGTCGCGGCGCGATTGCAACCGCCGAAATGCACCGCACCACACGAAATCCAGCGCGCCGTCGTTTGCCCCTTCAATCCCGCCGCAAAACGGCCTGCGCGGTGCGTGCCAGATCCGTCACATGGGCGGAATAGGCCTCGTAGCCACGGCGCAACGCCTTGGCGTGAATCACCACCGCATCGGCGGGATTGTCCGTCCTGGCGAGCGTCTCCGCCTCGCTCAATGCTGCTTTCAGCTCGGTACAGGCATGGTCGAGAACCTTTGCCTGCAGCGCGCCGACCACGCGTGCAGCGGCGAGCATCTGAGCCAGCCAGGTCGAAGCTGTCAGCGTCGCAAATTCCGGTGGGCGCGAAAGCGGCGATACAGCGGCCGCAACCGGCGGGGCCGCGCTGGCAAGCTTCCGAACGTCTGCGGAGACGGTCGCCGTCGCCTTCTTCACGACTTCCGTGCCGGTCTTTACGGCGGCGGCACCGACTTCTGCGGCCGATTTGAGGATAGCGGCCGGCTGGCTGGTGGCCGCAGTCGAAACTGCCTTGGCAGCGGCAGCCGGCTTTCTGGTCACCTGCTTTGCGACGCGAACCTTGGTCGACGGCTTGGCCTTGGCCGCAGCCGCTGCGGGCTGGCGCGCCACCCCGGACTTGGCAGCGGGCGCGACTGGCGCCGAGACGGGGGCAGCGGCGACCTTGGCGGGCGGCACAGCGCTGGCGGCCTGGACTGGCGCAACCGGAGGCTTGACGGCGCTCTTCAGCGGCTCAACCGGCTTGCTCACGGCCGCAGACGGCAGGGCGGAGGCCGGGACAGCGGCGACCTTGGCGGGCGGCACAGCGCTCGCGACCTGGACCGGCGCGACCGGAGGCTTGGCGACGACGGGCGCGGGAGCCGGCTTGACCGGCGCAACCGCGACGGGCTCCGCAGGCGCTGGAGCAGGACTGGCAGGGGCGGAAACTGGAGTTGGGGCCACTGCAGCAGCGAAAGCAGCAGGCGGCGCACCGACGACCGGACCGGTCGCGGCCGGGATTGCTGGCGCGGCCTTCGACTCAGTCGGCGCGTCGCCCGAGAGGGCCTTGACGGAAGCGAGACTGATCGGAGCCTTTGATCCGATCTTTGGCGGAGCAGGCTTAGCCATCGTCATTCCTCCTTCAGCGAGCGAACGGGTGGCGCCGAGCCCTGGCCCGGCGCCAATGACCTTGTCGCGTGGAGCGGCGCAGTACTGCGCCGCTGGCGACTCACTTCATCTTGGTCGCCTTGGCGGCGGTCTCGGCGGCCTTGGCCGCAACCTCCTGGGCGGCAACGCCCAGATCCTTGAGCTGGCCCTGGAGAGCCGCAACCTGCGACTTCAAGAATTCGGACTGATGCTGCAGGACCTCTGTCAGGTCCTTCGACTTGACCAGCTTCTGGGCGAGATCGAAGGCGGCGGCGACGTTGCTCTCGGCATAGGTCATGGCCTTGCGGGTCACGTCCTGAGCGTTGACGCGTGCGGATTCGGCCGAACCATGCGCACCGTCCACTGCCTTGTGGGCCGCGCCGATGAAGCCATCGAAGGCCTTGCGGGCCTGCTCGACACTGCGCTCGGCGAACTCGCGCATCTCGGTCGGCACTTCATAAGGCGTCTTGCCGGTCATGGGTTATCCTCCTGGCTGTGGATGGCTTGGTTTACCACTCGATTGTGCACTGCAATATCATTATTGCGGCGCAATGACAATCGCGTGACCCCGCTACGTTAACGCTGTTTCGATCAGACGCGGGAGAGCCTTCATCAGTTCCATGGATTTGCAGTCATTTGCCCGCTATTAAGGCTTTGTTAGCCATATCGGCGCAGACCGAACGAGCGGATGGGAATGAGCGAACCCGGGCAGGATTGGGCGATGCAGGGAACAGACGCAGCGAAAGACGCAGCGCTGGCGCCCTTCATTGCGGACGGCGCCTTGATGCTCTGGGACCAGAAGACTTCCCGGGTCGGCTTTGTCAACGCGGGCGCCGAAGCACTGCTCGGCCAGCACGCCGATGGCACATCATTGCCCACACCAACGCGCAACAGGCTGGCACTGCTCGCCGGCGGGCTCGCTCCGCGGGATCATTTGCGCCTTGAACGCCTCCGKCTGACGCCCGGCTTCACTGCCACGCTGGTGACATGCGGCTGCAAGTTGCTGACGGGACCAGAGGGTCAACAGATCCTCGCGATCGCCATCGCTCCGTCGGAGCTGCGCCGACTCGGCATTACGGTTCCGCCGGCTCCACGTGTCGTGGCGCCATCTGCCCCGGGCGCAACCGTCGCTTCTCCCGCTCCGGCGCCGGCAATTGCTGCACCGAAGCGCGCGACCGTGCGTTTCGTCTGGCAAAGCGACGTTGACGGCCGCTTCACGAGTCTTTCGCCCGATATTGCCGAGATCGTCGGGACCGATGCCGCCGCAGGCCTGATCGGTCGTAGCTGGCTCGAGCTGATCGACCGCGATCTGCTCGACCGCGAGGGCAGTCTGATCCAGCGGCTGGCCTCCGCCACCACCTGGAGCGGACACCCGGTCCTGTGGCGGACTGCCGGCCTCGCCGAAGGGGTTCGGGTCGAGCTTTCCGGTGTGCCCGTCCTCGATGCGAAGCGTGATCTTGCAGGTTTCCGTGGTTTTGGTCTCGCCCGCATGATCGAGCGCGAACCATTCCCGCTGCCCACCGATGCGTCGGACAGCCCCGTGCCCGCTTCAGCGCCGCCCCCCCCTGCCCCAGCCTCCGATGAGCCTGGTCCCGCGCCGCTCGTCGCGGTGTCCGCCGACAGCGCCGACGAAGGCAAAGCCCCGGAGATGAGCATCGACGTTCCGGCCACGGAGCCGACACCGGCGGCTCGCACCGAAACTCCGCCTCCGAACGAGGCCGGTGCCAATGTCGTGCCGCTTCGCAACGGTCATCTCACAACGGTCAGACCGCTGCTCGAACCTTCGAAGGCGCTGCTGACCTCCGCTGAGCGCAATGCTTTCCGCGAGATCGCCAAGGCGCTCGGCGCCCGCATCGCCGGAGACGACGAAGGCGAGCCCCGGCTGCCACCGGCGGTCCCGTTGCGCCTGAACGAAGAAGCCGACCGCCCTGGCCAGCCGGCACCCGAGCCGACGGAGCCGGTMGACACGGCGGCAGCGGAATCGAAGCCCGCTGCGGCGGAAGCGTCCTTCGTTTCCGAGCCGGTGCCGTCGGTCGACGCCCCCTCCGCAGCTGCGGCGCGGCAACGCCTGCCGAATTCGCATGCCGATGTGCTCGACCGCCTGCCCGTTGCAGTCCTGGTCAACCGCGGTGACGAACCGCTCTATGCCAATCGCACGCTTCTCGATCTGCTCGACTACGCCGATCTCGCCGACCTGACGTCCGGCGGCGGCATCAGCCGCATGATCAAGGGAGCGGCCCGCTCCGATGGCGGCACCATGATCCTGGTCGATCGGACGGGCCATCTCGTCAGTGTCGATGCCCGCCTGTCGAGCGTCTCATGGCAAGGCGAGCCCGCGACGCTGATGGCCTTCCGTCATCCCGATGGCGGCGGCGAGGTCAAGGTCCTGACCGAGGAAGAGACTGAGGAAGCGGAACTCGCAGCCGAGTTCGAGGCCGAGGAGGCCGAGATTGCGGCGCGCGTCGACGCGTTGCGGCTCGACATCGACGCCCGTGAAGCCCGGATCAGCGAGATGATCGCGGTGCTTGATACCGCGACCGACGGCGTCGTCACCGTCGACGAGCGCGGCCGCATTCTCTCGCTCAACAAGACCGCGGAGGCCCTGTTCGGTTACGACCAGCGGGAGGTCTCAGGCGAATTGTTCACGTTGCTCTTCGCTCCGGAGAGCCACGCTCCTGCCCTCGATTACCTCGAAGGCCTCAAGGGCGGCGGCGTCGCCTCGGTGATGAATGACGGGCGCGAGGTCATGGCGCGCGTGCGTCAGGGCGGCCGCATTCCGCTGTTCATGACCATGGGCCAGATCGCCGACGGCGCAGAGCGACGCTTCTGTGCCGTGCTGCGCGACATCACCGCCTGGAAGAAGACCGAAGGCGAATTGGTCGAGGCCCGCAAGGCGGCCGAGAAGGCCAGCGCCCAGAAATCGGACGTGCTTGCCAAGATCAGCCATGAGATCCGCACGCCGCTGAACGCGATCATCGGCTTCGCCGAGGTCATGGCCGAGGAGCGCTTCGGGCMCATCGCCAATGAACGCTACAAGGAATACCTGCGCGACATCCACCAGTCGGGCGGCTACGTCATCAGCCTGGTCAATGACTTGCTTGACCTCGCCAAGATCGAGGCGGGCAAGCTCGATCTCGACTTCGTCAGCGTCAATCTGAACGAGATCGCGCTGTCCGTCGTCAATCTGCTGCAGCCGGAGGCTCAACGTGGGCGCGTGGTGCTGCGCTCCGGGCTCTCGCCCAAGCTGCCGCCGGTCGTGGCCGATSAGCGTTCGATCCGYCAGATCGYGATCAACCTGCTCTCCAATGCGGTGAAGTTCACCGATGCCGGCGGGCAGGTCATCGTCTCGACGGCCCTCGGCGATCAGGGCGAGGCGATCCTGCGGGTCCGCGATACCGGCATCGGCATGGACGACAGCGAAATCGCAATGGCGCTGGAGCCGTTCCGCCAGGTGCCAACGACGCGACGCGCCGGAGGCACGGGCCTGGGCCTGCCGCTGACCAAGGCGCTGGTCGAAGCCAACCGCGCGGCGATGACCATCACCAGCGTCAAGAAGGAAGGCACGCTGGTCGAGATCACCTTCCCGCCGCAGCGCGTCCTGGCGGGCTGAGGCCCGCGCGCCTTCGGTTTACATCTCGGGGCGCGCCGCCTTGTCGCAGCGGAAGCTGCCCCGCATGCCCTTTACTTTGATGTCGTCTTGCGCGCCTAAGCTCTGACGTTCGGAGCAACTCTGCCTCCGAAGGCACCGGCCCCGGATCGGTCCGCCTGGACTTTCCTCTTGCGGCGATATTCTGAGCGGAATATCCGCCCCCTGGGCAGTTTCCCATGGGTGATGCGAGTAAATTCTGTCTGCCATGGTTCCCGCTGGAAGAAATGCCGCAGACCGCCCTGGCTCAGAGCATCCCAATCTGAGCTACCGGTTCTGGGCCGCGATCATCCTGGTCATGGCCTGTTCACTGGCCCTCGGCCTGACACTCATCGCCAGCTATTACAGCGATCTGGACGCCAGTCGCGACAATCTCTCCAAGCTGCAGGCCTTCCGGTTCGCCCTGGACGCGGCCAATCGGCTGACTGCTGAACGGGGGCCGACGAACAGCGTCTTGGGCGAGGAGCCGTCGCTCGACAGCCCTTCCCGCCAGCGGCTGATCGCGTTTCGCGCCGAGACCGACGCCGCGCTGGCGCGGATTTCCGAGACCGCGCAACTCAAGCCATCGCTGGATGCCCTGGTCCAGACGCTCGCCTCGGCCCGGCAGCAAGTCGACGCTCTCGCCAGCCGCCCGCTGTCAGGGCGCAGCAATGCCGAGATCGAGCAGGCGGTCGAGACCATGTTCGGCGTMTTCGATGCGGCCCAGCCGATGCTGTCCATGGTCATGACCGGCCTCCTGGCTGGCGAGACCGATCTCGTCGGCCACGCCATGGTCGCGCGCATGCTGAG
>NZ_JBFTLD010000118.1:0-19500 GCF_056396265.1 Allobosea sp. 05T422_2
GTTGTGAGGTAGGCTCTGTGTTGTGAGGTAGGCTCTGTCTGGCGCTTGCCGTTGTCGCTATGTCGTTCCTGCCGGATCGGCAGTTTTTGCCGGGCGATTTACCGCTTGTTAACCATGCGGGTCCAAGGCTTGGCGCATCGTCAACCGAGGCCGTCATGATCCGTATCGACCCGCGCACGCCCGTTATCGGGGCAGGCTCGGCCAGCCAGACCCGGCGGGCCGGCGCGGCGTCGTTCTCTTTGCCCGGCCGCGAATCCGCGACGGCGGCACAGGGCAGCACGGTCAGCAATGCGGGGTCGCTCGATCTCCTGCTCGCGGTCCAGGCCGAAGGCGATGCGCAGGAGCGCAAGAAGCGTCAGGCACGGCGCGGGCATGACCTGCTCGACGGGCTCGACAGGCTGAAGGCTGCGCTCCTCTCCGGCCGCGTCCAGATCGCCGAGCTGGAACGCCTCAAGACGACGCTCTCGTTGCGGCGCGAGACCACCGATGATCCGCGCCTCGACGATGTGCTGGCTCATATCGAGCTGCGGGCGGCGGTCGAGCTCGCCAAGCTCGGGCGTTAGATCCTCGGACCAGAAATCGTATCCGGTCCGATGATCTAACCCTTTGTGTTTGCATCGGCCTTCCCGAAAGCCGCAATCCACTTTTCCGGCCGATGCAATGGCCTTCGAACCTGCCGCCGGTCCGATCAGGACCGAGCGGTTGCAGCGAGACCCTTACTGCGACAGGGCGCAAACGCTCGGCGGCGTCACGCCCTTGAAGCGCTGATCCATCCAGGCGATCGCCGCGTCGGCGCTGTCTCGCGCAGCCAGGAGATGGCCGACGCCCGGCAACGCATCGAATTGCACCGCGCTGCCGGCGCGACAAAGCTTGTCTGCGTAGTCGCGTGTCACCTGGGGCCGGACGAGCGTGTCGCTCGTGCCCTGCGCGATATAGACCGGGACGCTGCGCGGCAGGAGACCGGGGGTATTGCGGCTGAGAAGCGCGCGCCAAGGCTGCTGCTCAGCAAAGGCGTTGTCGACGAGGAAGCGGCGCTCCAGCGCCTTGGTCGGGCGCAGCCTGCTGAAGATGTCCGTCAGGCTCTCCAGGCAATCTGCGGCCAACTGATCGACCACCGGAATCGCGCCCGAACTCACGATCTTGTTCAGGGGCGCCTTGTAGACACGCGTCCAGGACCACAGGGTCATTGCCGTCAGGTTCCGGCCGCCATCCGTGTCGATGTCGTCGGACAGCAATGTGGCGAGTTCGGTCGCAGGCGCTGCGGCGGCGACACCGACGAGGTCGAGTTCGGGCGCCAGGCGCTTCGCCAGGATGCCGGTGAACAGCGCCGCGTGCCCACCCTGGGAGTGGCCCCAGACGGTGAAGCGCCGCCCGGCGGAGGCATTGGGGAGCTGGCCGGTCGCGCGCACCGAGTCGATTACGGAGCGGGCCGCGCTGGCGCCGACCAGATAAGGATGGACCCCCGGTGCGCCCAGGCCCGGATAGTCCGTCGCCGTGACGATGTAGCCACGCGCGAGCATCGGACGCAGGCCCTGAATGGATTGGAAGATACCGCCGGAGCGCGACGGTCCGCATTGCGGCTGGACCCCGGTCGTCGGGTGCGCCCAGGCGACGACGGGGCGTCCCTCGGCCGGACCGGGGCCGGGCGGGACGATCGCAACACCGGACACGGCGATCGGCCGCCCGTCGAGGCCGACCGAGCGATAGAGCATCCGGTAGGCGCTGGCGCCCTCGGGCGTTCCGTTCAGAATCTCGGTCCGGATCAGCGTTCCGGGGCGCCCTCCGGCGATCTCGGCAGACGTCGCCGTATAGAAGTCCGATTGCGCGTCGGCTGGCGAGGGGAGGCCGGCCGCCGACATCCACATCAGCAGGGCGAGGACGGCGCGCATGAACGGTTCTCCAGAGGTGGCATAGGCTTCGGTCGGTTTGACCGGAACTAGCCGAGAGACCGTTTAGGATTCGTCCGTGCTGCCGAACCGACGCGTGTCGATCCGGCACGGAAACTGGTCGTCAGCGAATGAACTGGTCCGCGTAATCCGCTCCGAGCCCGTTGCCCGCGTAATGCGCGCGGCATTTGTCGAGGCGGGTGAAGACGTCGTCATAGCCCAGGCACTTGCCGTCGGGATCGACATAGATCATCGCGCCATTGACCTGGAACATGGTGATCATCTCTTCGACGTCAGGGTCGACGACGAGCGTATGGGTCTCGCCCGGCGCCTCGTAGACATAGGACCCTTCGGTCGCCACCCAGTCGTGCTCCAGGTAGCGCCACTTTCCCTTGAGGACATAGCCGTGCACGGGCAGGGGGTGGCGGTGGCGCGAGAGCACGCCGGCGCGGCGTACCTTCAGGAGGTTCATCCAGTATCCGCGCGTCACGCAGAAGAGCAGCGGACGGAACCAGACATTGTCATCGACCGGCACCCAGACCCGCTCGTCGGTTGGAATGACATTGGGCACGATCAGTTCGGGTGGGGAATCCTTCGGCTGAGGGTGGCGATAGGGCGTCCAGCGGTCCTCGGCGCTCGCCTCGACTGGCATGGGGTTCGGGTTGGTCATGGCGTTTCCTGCCTGAGATCTTGATTCAAGTCGTTGCCGGAGTGATTCCGGAAGCGGTTGCATGCCGTTGCCGTGTTTGGCGTTTTTGGTGTTGATGTGGATGGCGTCAGATGGCGAGATACCCGCCATCGACGGGCAGGATGGCACCTGTCACGAACTTGGCCGCATCCGAGAGCAGGAAGGCGATGGCGCCGCCGACATCGCTGGGTTCGCCCCAGCGACCCTGTGGTGTACGCGCCAGGATCGGCGCCGAACGGGCAGCATCCTCGACCAGGGGCCTGGTCAACTCGGTCGCGATCCAGCCGGGAGCGACGGCGTTGACGCGGATGCCTTCAGGTGCCCAGGCGGCCGCGAGCGACTTGGTGAGCTGGCCGATGCCGCCCTTCGATGCGGAGTAGCCCGGGGCGAAGGGCGAGCCGTGGAAAGTCAGCATGGAGGCGATGTTGACGATCGCCCCGCCATTGGCGGCGAGCTTGTCCTTGGCCGCCACGCACATCCGCATCGAACCGGTGAGGTTGACCTCGATCGTCAGGCGAAAGGCTTCGATCTCGAATTCCTTGCCGCCGCGCTGGATCATCCCGGCGCAGTTCACCAGCGCATCGATACGGGGGCAGAGCGCGACGATGGCCGCGACCTGATCATCCCTGGTCACATCGAGCTTGGCGTGACGGATCGTGGGGTGAGGCGGGGACGCCGCGACCTCATCATCGGTGAGGCCGGTGGCGATGACCTCGTAGCCGGACTGGGCGAGCGCAAGCGCAGCGCCTGCGCCGATGCCGCGTGTGCCGCCGGTTACGAGAGCGAATTTGGGAACGGGAGTATCTGTCATGCCTAAAGGCTAGAGCGACCGGGGCGATCACGGAAGGCCGGCAAAGGCAGAGCAGGGTCCCTTCATTCGAGGCTGTATTTCAGGCGCAGCAGGGCGGTGCCGCGCGTCTCGTACTGGCTCGCGACGAGCGGCATCTGACGTGCCAGCGCCAGATCGAGCGAGGCCTCCCAGGAGAGATTCGCCAGAGCTGCGAGATCGGCGCTCAACTTGACCTCCGGCACAAGCGTCGAGTGCGGGCCACCATCGGGAGCGAAGACGTAGCTGCCGGCCATGGAGAGCTGCGAGCTCATGGTCAGGTACTGAAAGAGCTGGTGGCGGAACCCGACCAGCAGACTGGCGTTCTGCTCGGGTTTTCCCGCCGTGCTGCTGCCGCCTCCCGTCGAGATCGTCCAGATGAAGCCGGGCCCCTTGTTGGCGACAGGCCGGGCCAATTTCCAGTCGATGCGTGCGTCGCCGACCTGCTCGTGCCCGGGCGGTGCGATCAGCTTGGTCGAGATCGAGAACGTGTCGGCGCCGAGCTGGAGGCCGACGCTCCGTTCGGGCGCAGACCCTGTCGGGCCACGTGTCGAAAAGCCCTGGCGAATGACGCTGAGCGGGATTTCCCTAGGCAACTGCCGGTTGGCCTTCGGCGTGGCGGGCCAGTTTGCGCGCGCGCTCAGAGCCGGATCGAACGGCACGGCGTCCAGATCGTCCTGCGCCTCTTGAGCCTGTGGTTCGACCGCGTCGTCAGGCACTTCGTGGGTGAGGATAGGTTTGGGAATGGGGAAGCGCGGGCTGTAGGCACCGTCGTCATTGGCCTTCGCCGCCCAGCCCGTGACGAGCAGGAGGGCAACGATGCCGGCCCGAGCCCCGATGGACCGGCCAGCACGAATACTGCAGCGATGGTGATACAAAGTCGGCATTCTTCCTCGGCGGCGATCTCAAATCGAAGTTAGAACGGGAAGGTGCAGTTTTTGCGGCAGTGCAGCATGAAGGCAGTGCGGCATGAGGCTTGGGCAACTCGACCAAAAGCCGTGCTTCCCCAGTGGCACGTAACCCGCTAGGAAGCGCGCGGGCGGGCTGCGGAGCTATGGCTGCAGCCCGGAAACGTTCCAGACTGGCCAGCAGCAGGGGTCGAAATCACATGAGCAAGATCAAGGTCGCCAATCCCGTCGTCGACATGGACGGCGACGAGATGACCCGCATCATCTGGCAGAAGATCAAAGACACGCTGATCTTCCCCTATCTCGACCTCGAGCTGGATTATTACGACCTGTCCGTCGAGAACCGCGACGCGACCAATGACCAGGTCACGATCGATGCCGCCAACGCCACCAAGAAGCATGGCGTCGCGGTGAAGTGCGCCACCATCACCCCGGACGAGGGCCGGGTGAAGGAGTTCAATCTCAAGCAGATGTGGAAGTCGCCGAATGGCACGATCCGCAACATTCTCGGCGGCGTGATCTTCCGCGAGCCGATCATCTGCAAGAACGTGCCGCGCCTCGTGCCGGGCTGGACGCAGCCGATCGTCATCGGCCGCCACGCCTATGGCGACCAGTACCGCGCCACCGATTTCAAGTTCCCCGGCAAGGGCACGCTCTCGATCAAGTTCGTCGGAGATGATGGCGCCGTGATCGAGAAGGAGGTCTTCAAGGCTCCGGACGCCGGCGTCGCCATGGCGATGTACAATCTCGACGATTCGATCAGGGATTTCGCACGCGCTTCGCTGAACTACGGCCTGATCCGCAAGTACCCGGTCTATCTCTCGACCAAGAACACCATCCTCAAGACCTATGACGGCCGCTTCAAGGATATCTTCGAGGAGATCTACCAGGCCGAGTTCAAGGCCGAATTCGACAAGCTCGGAATCACCTATGAGCACCGTCTGATCGACGACATGGTCGCTTCGGCGATGAAGTGGTCGGGCGGCTATGTCTGGGCCTGCAAGAACTACGATGGCGACGTGCAGTCCGACACCGTGGCCCAGGGTTTTGGTTCGCTCGGCCTGATGACCTCGGTGCTGATGACGCCGGATGGCAAGACCGTCGAGGCTGAAGCCGCGCACGGCACGGTGACGCGCCATTATCGCGAGCATCAGAAGGGCAGGGAGACCTCGACCAACTCGATCGCCTCGATCTTTGCCTGGACGCGTGGCCTCAGCCACCGCGCCAAGCTCGACAACAATGCCGAACTCRCCAAGTTCGCGACGCTGCTCGAGAAGGTCACGGTCGACACTGTCGAGGCTGGCGACATGACCAAGGATCTGGCGCTGCTGGTCGGTCCCGACCAGAAGTTCCTCTCGACCACCGGCTTCCTCGAGAAGGTCAGCGAGAACATGCGCAAGGCGATGTCTGCCTGAGCTCTGCGATCCTGAGTGAATGAGTTGAAGCGCCCGGATCCCGATCCGGGCGCTTTTTGCTGTCGAGGCCAAGGTGCATGCGACGACACAGCGTGTCGTGCCGTGCAGACCAGGTCAGCCGCTGGCGTAACGTCAGCGGGGTGATCCGCACGTGCTGCGGCCGACATCCGTCCTCGACGAAGGGAACCTGGTCGCTCGGTTGGGCGGGCTCTGCGGGATGACCAGCAAACTCACTGCGGAGCCGTCTCGGAGAGCTCCGCGCTATCGCTCGCCTTGAGAACGCCGATCGCGATGCCTGGGCACGCGGCCGGGATGATCGCTACTCGATCGTGAGGGKGCGGCGAGCGAGGATACGCTGGCCGCTCAGCGGTGCGTTCATGACATAGCGAAGTTCATAGCTGCCCGGCTTGTCCGGTGCTTCCAGCAGCGCTTCGACATTCTCTGCCGGATAGAAGGATGGGCCTGCCGCGTCCACGGCTGCATCAGGCGCCGTGATGACGACGCGATCGCGCTCGCCATTGGGACCGATCCCGCGAACCGGGATGCTTGTCTTGGCCTTGGCGCGGTCCGGCGCCGACAAGGTCGCCGAAGGGGATGTGGTTGCCAGGGGCTGCCTGGCCAGGATCTCGGGCTTGCCGGAATCCTGGCGAACGAGGCGGAGTTCATAGCTGCCGGGCTCGCCGGGCGTCGTGATCGCGGTTGCGGACACGGCGCCGAGAATGACCGAGACGATGGCCGCTTCAGCAGGATCGCTGGGGCGCGCGATGGCGAGCTGTGATTGTGCCGGCGCCTTGCTGGCGAACACCGTCAACATGGAGCCGGCCATCGCGCTACGCGAGGCCGACAGGGTTGGCTGGACGGGCTGGGCCGGTGCGGCGGGGCGGGGGCGCACCTGCTGGGCAAAGCCTGAGGCGCTCGCTGCCACCAGGGCAAGAGCAATGGTGGCGGCGAGACGATACTGCACCCCGTCTTCTCCGTCGTCCGAACCCGGTCAGCTCATCGCGGCTGCGACGGCGTCGAGCGCAGCCTGYGCCTTGGAGCCGTCCGGGCCACCGGCCTGCGCCATGTCGCGGCGCCCGCCACCGCCCTTGCCGCCGAGCTGCTCGGAGGCGGCGCGCACCAGCGCCACCRCGTCGAAGCGCGAGGTCAGATCCTCGGTAACACCGACGACGACGCCGGCCTTGCCGTCCTCCGCGACGCCGACAATGGCGACGACGCCCGAGCCGACGCGAGACTTGGCTTCGTCGGCGAGGCTCTTCAGATCCTTCATCTCGACGCCGGTGACGGCGCGGGCCAGGAGCTTGGCGCCGGAAATCTCGAGGATCGGATCMTCGGCGCTGCCGCCGCCGCCCATGGCGAGCTTCTTGCGCGCCTCGGTGAGTTCGCGGTCCAGTTTGCGGCGCTCCTCGACCAGGGCGGCGAGCCGTGCCTCGGCTTCGGCCGCGGGGACCTTGAGCAGGCTGGCGAGGTCGCGCAGACGCCTGGCATCGGTGTTGAGCTGACGCCGGGCTTCCGTGCCGGTCACCGCCTCGAGACGGCGCACGCCAGCTGCCACCGCGCTTTCGCCGGCGATGCTGACGATGCCGATATCGCCGGTGCGCGAAACATGGGTGCCGCCGCAGAGCTCGACCGAGAAGGCCTTGCCGGCCTCGGTCGTCCCCATCGAGACGACACGGACCTCATCGCCGTATTTTTCACCGAACAAGGCGCGGGCCCCCGAAGCGATGGCTTCGTCGACGCTCATCAGGTGGGTCGCCACCGGCTCGTTCCGCAGCACGGCTGCGTTGGCGATATCCTCGACCTGGGCCAGCTCCGCCTCGGAGATCGGCTTGGGGTGCGAGAAATCGAAACGGAGCCGCTCAGGCGAGACCAGCGAGCCCTTCTGGGCGACATGATCGCCAAGGACGAGCCGGAGCGCCTCATGCAGCAGGTGGGTCGCGGAGTGGTTGGCGCGAATCGTGCTCCGGCGCGCATGATCGACTGTAAGCTCAGCCGGTGTGCCGAGCTTGATTTCGCCCGAAGTGACCTTGACCGCGTGGGCGAAGATGTCGCCGAGCTTCTTCTGCACATCCGAAACTTGTGCGGCGAAGCCCGCCCCGGTGATTGTGCCGGTATCGCCAACCTGGCCGCCGGACTCGCCATAGAACGGGGTCTGGTTGAGCACGACGAAACCGGTGTCGCCGGCCTTCAGGCTCTCGACTTCCGCATTGTCGCGGATCAGTCCGGTGACAACGCCCTCGGCCGTCTCGGTGTCGTAGCCGAGGAACTCGGTGGCGCCGACGCGGTCGCGCAGCGGGAACCAGAGCTTTTCTGTCGCAGCCTCGCCGGTGCCGGACCAGGCGGCGCGCGCCTTCGCCTTCTGCTGCTGCATCGCCGCGTCGAACCCGTCGAGATCGACGCCGATATCGCGGGCGCGGAGCGCATCCTGGGTCAGGTCGAGCGGGAAGCCATAGGTATCGTAGAGCGTGAAGGCGACATCGCCCTTCAGCTTCTGGCCGGCGCCGAGATCCTTGGCAGCGTCGTCGAGAATCGAGAGGCCGCGTGCCAGCGTGGTGCGGAAACGGGTCTCCTCGAGCTTCAAGGTCTCGGTGATCAGGGCCTCTGCACGCAGCAGTTCGGGATAGGCCTGGCCCATCTCGCGGGTCAGGACCGGCACGAGCCGGTGAAGCAACGGCTCCTTGGCGCCGAGCAGCTGGGCATGGCGCATGCCGCGACGCATGATGCGGCGCAGGACATAGCCGCGGCCTTCATTCGAGGGCAGAACACCGTCGGCGATCAGGAAGGCAGAGCAGCGCAGGTGGTCGGCGATGACACGATGGCTCGCCTTCATCGGTCCGTCGGACGAGACCGATGTCATGTCCGCGATGGCGCGGATCAGGGTCGCGAAGAGGTCGATCTCGTAATTGTCATGCGTGCCTTGAAGCACGGCGGCGACACGTTCCAGCCCCATGCCGGTGTCGATCGAGGGCCGCGGCAGATTGGTGCGGATGCCGCCGGCGGCCTCCTCATACTGCATGAACACGAGGTTCCAGATCTCGATGAAGCGGTCGCCGTCCTCATCGGGCGAGCCTGGAGGGCCGCCGGGGATATGGTCGCCATGGTCGTAGAAGATCTCGGAGCAGGGGCCGCAGGGGCCGGTGTCGCCCATGCGCCAGAAATTGTCCGAGGTCGGAATCCGGATGATCTTCGAATCCGAAAGTCCGGCGATCTTCTTCCAGAGCGCGTGCGCCTCGTCATCCTCGGAATAGACCGTGACGGTCAGCTTTTCCTTGGGCAGGCCGAACTCGCGCGTGACCAGCGTCCAAGCGTGGGTGATCGCCTGCTCCTTGAAGTAGTCGCCGAAGGAGAAGTTCCCCAGCATCTCGAAGAAGGTGTGGTGGCGCGCGGTGTAGCCGACATTGTCGAGGTCATTGTGCTTGCCGCCGGCGCGCACGCATTTCTGCGCCGACGTGGCGCGCTGGTAGGAGCGCTTTTCCTGTCCGGTGAAGACGTTCTTGAACTGCACCATGCCTGAATTGGCGAACATCAGCGTCGGGTCGTTGCGTGGCACGAGCGGGCTCGATGGCACCACCTCATGGCCGTTCGCCTTGAAATAATCGAGGAAGGTGGACCTGATTTCGTTGACGCCGCTCATCGCAATTCGAACTCTGCTTCAGGATGGGTGGCCGGGCGGGCCTGCTGGTTGGGATCGGTTCTAGTCAGCGGCTTTGCACCTGTCCAGAATTCCCGTGACAAGGCCTTGGCGCATAAAAGAAACGGGCGGCCCCGAAGGGCCGCCCGCCAAAAATACCCTGCCGCTGGCGCGGAGATAAGGCTCAGGCGTCGCCCTCGTCGAGATCATCGTCGGTCGGTGTCGCCTCATCGAGGATGCGATCGGCAACGAGGCCTGAATTCTGCCGGATCGTGGCCTCGATGCGCGCCGCAACGTCCGGATTGGCCTTGAGGAAGGATTTGGCGTTCTCGCGGCCCTGGCCGAGGCGCTGGCTGTCGAAGGAGAACCAGGCTCCGGCCTTCTCGACCATCCCGGCCTTGACGCCGAGGTCGATCAGTTCGCCAACCTTCGAGATGCCCTCGCCGAACATGATGTCGAACTCGACCTGCTTGAAGGGCGGCGCCACCTTGTTCTTGACGACCTTGACGCGGACCTGGTTGCCGGTGGCCTCGTCGCGCTCTTTCAGCGTCGAGACGCGGCGAATGTCGAGGCGCACGGAGGCGTAGAATTTCAGGGCGTTGCCGCCGGTCGTGGTCTCGGGCGAGCCATACATCACGCCGATCTTCATGCGGATCTGGTTGATGAAGATGACCATGCAGTTCGAGCGCGAGATCGACGCGGTGAGCTTGCGCAAGGCCTGGCTCATCAGGCGCGCCTGGAGGCCGGGCTGGACATCGCCCATCTCGCCTTCGATCTCGGCGCGGGGCGTGAGGGCCGCAACGGAGTCGACCACCAGCACGTCGATGGCGCCGGAGCGAACCAGGGTGTCGGTGATCTCGAGCGCCTGCTCGCCGGTATCGGGCTGCGAGATCAGGAGGTCGTCGAGATTGACGCCGAGCTTGCGGGCATAGACCGGATCGAGTGCGTGCTCGGCATCGACGAAGGCGCAAACGCCGCCCTTCTTCTGGGCTTCGGCAATGGTGTGGAGCGCAAGCGTGGTCTTGCCGGAGGATTCTGGTCCGTAGATTTCGATGACGCGGCCCCTGGGGAGGCCGCCGACGCCGAGCGCGATATCGAGCCCGAGCGAGCCGGTCGAGATGGTCTCGATCTCGATCGCCTGCTGGTTCTTGCCCAGGCGCATGATCGAGCCCTTGCCGAAAGCCCGTTCGATCTGCGAGAGCGCCGCATCGAGCGCCTTAGCCTTGTCCATCGAAGAGCCTTCCACGAGCCGGAGATTTGCCTGATTCACAACGTGCGCTCCTTATGGCAGGGGCGCGATCACTTCTCAATGTGCGCCGTGAGCAAATATGGTCACGGTTTGTTCCTGTCTTCAAGTTCTTTTTTTGTTCTCATTCATCGCCTCCCTGCAGAGCTGTTCAAGCCCGGCTGTCGCCCTTCGCTTGCATGGCCCGGATCTGCATCGCGTTGCCGAGCCGCTCCAGCTCCAGGGTGTAGCAGTAGAGCGCGAAGATGACGGCGATGAGGAGCGCCCCGCGCCAGCTCAGATCGAGATAGCCAAGATCGAGCTCCGGGACGTGCCGGAGATAATAGAGCGAGAACAGAGCGCCGCCGAAGATGAAGCCGATCCGGGCTGCGAAGGAGACGAAGTGGCCGATCACCAGGCCGCCATAGGTGGCGGGGATGGTCACATGACGCAGGCGCCACCAGTAGCAGGCCTGGCCGATCAGGACCGCGAGCGCGGTCTGCAACGCGCTGCCGCGAGTGGCAGTCATGATCGTTCCGATATTGTCGATCAGCAGGAGGAAAATGCCCCGCACATTGGCGAGCACGACGATCGCACACAGGGTTTGGGCGAGAAGCAGGATCAGGTATCTGCGTGAGTTCCCGTCCGACATCGCGCTGCCCGCATCGTTCGTGGACGCCGCGCCTCGCTACCTGCGCGGCCTCGCGCCTCAGCTCATCGCGGCCTTCACTGTCTCGACCAGCTGCTTCATCGTGAAAGGCTTGGGCAGGAAGTGGAACTGCTCGCCTTCCGGCAGGTTCTTGCGGAAGGCCTCCTCCGCGTAGCCGGAGACGAAGACGACCTTGGTGGCCGGGTTGCGCTGACGTAGCTCGCCAAGCAGGGTCGGGCCGTCCATCTCGGGCATGACCACGTCGGAGACGACGAGGTCGATCTTGCCGTCATGCTTGAGGAAGATATCGAGCGCCTCCACGCCCGAGGCCGCTTCGTGCACGGTATAGCCGCGCGAGATCAGCATGCGGGCATTGAGCGCACGCACCGCGTCCTCGTCTTCGACCAGCAGGATGACGCCGGCGCCGGTATGATCGGCTGCGACCTTCTTGGGCGCTTCCTTGGCAGCGTTGTCGGCGGCGATCTCCTCTTCCGTCGGCACGTGACGAGGCAGGAAGATGCGGAAGGTCGTGCCCTTGCCGAGGGTCGAATCGACGAAGACGAAGCCACCGGTCTGCTTGACGATGCCATAGACCATGGAAAGGCCGAGCCCCGTGCCCTTGCCGACCTCCTTGGTGGTGAAGAAGGGCTCGAAGATCTTGTCGAGATGTTCGGCCGGGATGCCGGTGCCGCTGTCTTCGACTTCGAGCATGACATAGTCCGCGGTGGGCAGGGCCTGATGGCCGAACCCGGCGCATTCTTCCGCTGCGACGTTGCGCGTGCGGACCTGCAGCTTGCCGCCGTCCTGCATGGCATCGCGCGCATTGACCGCGAGATTGACGATGACCTGTTCGAGCTGACCGAGATCGGCCTTGACCGACCAGAGGTCGCGGCCCTGGCGAATGTCGAGCGAGACCTTGTCGGCGACGACGCGCTTCAGCATCAACGAGAGATCGGAGAGCACGTCGCCGAGCTCGAGCACCTGCGGGCGCAGCGTCTGGCGGCGCGAGAAGGCGAGCAGCTGCCGGACCAGCGAGGCCGCCCGGTAGGCGTTCTGCTTGATCTGCATGATGTCCGGGAAGGACGGGTCGGTCGGCTTGTGGCTGGCGAGCAGGAACTCGGACGCGTTGATGATGACCTGCAGCACGTTGTTGAAATCGTGCGCGATGCCGCCGGCGAGCTGGCCGACAGCCTGCATCTTCTGGGCCTGGTCGATATTGTCCTTGAGCTTGCGCTCGGAGGTGGTCTCCAGCGCATAGACGATGGCGCGCTCACCATCGCTGTCCTCGGTCGCTGCGACCGGAGAGAGATAGAGTTTGGCCGAACGTCCGTCCTCGCCCGAGAGATTGGCATCGAGCGGGGCGATGTCGCTGCTGCCGGCCATGGTCGCTGCGAGCGCCTCGTCGAGGCTGCCGGGCGCGACGAGATCCTGGATTGTCGCGGGCTGGCGGCCCTGCTGCGTCAGCCGGGTGAAGGCGGCGTTGGAGCGCAGGATCGCGCCGTTGCGGTCGACAGTCGCGATCGCCATCGGTGTCGAGTGGAAGAAGCGGGCAAAGCGCACTTCGGCATCGCTGCGCCCGTCGGACCCGGCTTCGCCGGTCGTCCGGTTGAGCACGAGCGTGCGTGAGGGGCCAGCGCGGCTGTCGCTGCCGAAGGCAACCTGATGATGCAGCCTGACCGGCAGGGTCGTGCCATTGCGCCGGCGCAGATCGACATCGAGGACCTCGACGCGGACATCGCCGGGCTGCCCGCGAATGGCCTGGATCAGGGCAGCCGCGTTCGAGGTTGCGATGTCGTCGAGATGCAGTCCGCCCGAGCCGAAGCGGGCGAGGTCATAGTCGAGCCAGCCCGAGAGCGTGGCATTGAGATAGGGCACTTCGCCATCGGCGTCGATCGAGAGGAAGCCGGCCGGTGCGTGATCGAGATAGTCGATCGCGTGCTGGAGTTCCTGGAAGGCGTTCTCCTGACGCTCACGCTCGGGCGTCACGTCCGAGACGCTCCAGAGCATGGCGGCCTTGCCCTCGCGGCGCACGGGGGATACCCGGATTCGATACCAACCGACCGTGTCGCGACCGTTGAGGGCGGGCTCGAGCCGGACTTCCTCCGCCAGCCGGCGGCCTTCGCGCGCGGCGGTCGCCAAACGGTAGATCGCTTCCGAGACCTCCGGGCGGCCGGTAAACAGGCGTTCGACCGGCTTGATGTCGCTGGCTCCGCGGGCTCCGGCGAGCGCCAGATAGGTTTCGTTGGCGTAGACGATGCGGTTCTCGCCCTCGGTGACGACGACGCCGTCATCGGCGCTGTCGACGATGGCTTTGGTCAGGTCATTGCGCGCTGCGCGGCCCGAAAATTGAACAAGGCCAATAGAAAAGGCAAAGAGGCCGAAGACACCGATCACTGAAAGCAGGGCCAGCAGGCCCAGGATCAGCGGCTGCGCCCATTCATTGGCGATGAAGCCGAGCGCGATCGCGGCTCCGACGAGCAAGCCGGCGACAAGCAGGATCAGGCCGATACGGCCTGGCTTGTCGGAGCGATCGATCGCGGTTGTCGCCGTGGTTCCGCTCATGCGGCTGGTCCGTCCCGTTTCACGCCTCCTCGCCGCCAGCGAGGKGCTTAGCGCGCAGGTCGCGCAGATTGCGAGTTAGGCGCGCCTACCCTTCAGGCGCAAGACGTAACCGATGACTTCGGCGACGGCCTGATAGTGTTCGACAGGAATTTCTTCGTCGATATCGACCGTCGCATAGAGCGCGCGGGCCAGCGGCGGGTTCTCGACGATCGGCACGCGATGCTCCCCCGCGACCTCGCGGATCTTCAGGGCAAGCGCGTCGACGCCCTTGGCGAGGCAGAGCGGGGCGCCCATGCCCTGCTCGTATTGCAGCGCGACGGCGAAGTGGGTCGGGTTGGTGATGATCACGGTCGCCTTGGGCACCGCGGCCATCATGCGTTTCCTGACCCGCTGCGCGCGGATCTGCCGCAGCTTCGCCTTGACCTCGGGATTACCTTCGGAGTTCTTGAACTCCTCCTTGAGCTCCTGCTTGGTCATGCGCTGACGCTGGTACCAGCTGAAGCGCTGATAGACGAAGTCGCCGATCGCGATCACTGCAAAGAGCGCGAGCACGCTCGCCATCAGCTTGATCGTCAGCGACAGCGTCGCCGGCAGCATCGCGGCGACACTCATCTGCGCGAAGCTCTCGAGCCGGTCGTGCTCCTTCCAGAGCGTCAGGCCGACGGCGGTGCCGATCAGCAGGATCTTGGCGAGGCCCTTGGCGAAATTGACCCAGGCCTCCTTGCCAAAGATCCGCTTGGCCCCAGCCATCAGCGAGATCCGGCTGAATTTCGGCATCAGCGGCTCGAAGGTCCAGAGCGGCTTGTGCTGGAGCAGCGCACCGGCAAGCCCGGCGCAGAGGATGAAGGCGAAGGGCAGGCCGAGCGCCATGAAGCCCGTCATCACGCCCTGCTTGGTGACGTTGAAGAAGGCCTCGCCGCTGGAAGGCACCTGATGCGCGTTCATCAGGAAGGAGCGCAGGGAAAGCGCCGCACTGCTCGCCGACCAGCCGGCTCCGACCAGCAGCGCCAGTGTGAAACCGCAAAGGACGAAGAAGGTGCCGATCTCCTGCGAGCGGGCGATGTCGCCCTTCTCGATCGCCTGGTCCAGCTTTCGCTGGGTCGGGTCTTCTGTCCTGTCCTCGTTGTCGGCGTCCTCTGACATCGCCGCTCCTCAGTTGCCGGTGAACTGGCGAAGGAAGTTGCCGAGATCCTCGAGGAAGACGCCCATCATCACGCCGACGACGGCGAGCAGCACGAGCATGCCGCCGAGGATCGAGGCCGGCACGGCGAGGAAGAAGACCTGAAGCTGCGGCATCATCCGCGCCAGCACGCCGAGCCCGAGATTGAAGAGCAGACCGAAGACGATGAAGGGCGCGGAAATCTGAACGGCGAGGGCGAAGCCCTGCGTCGCCGCACGGATCGCCAGGGTCATCATGTCTCCGACATCCGGAAAGCCGCCAGGCGGCAGGAGCCGATAGCTTTCATGAATCGCCGCGATGGCGACGTGATGGAGGTCGGTGACCAGGATCAGCGTGATGCCGAGCATCGTCAGAAAGTTGCCGATCGACGGGTTCTGCATGCCTCCGGTCGGATCGACCGTCATCGCGAAACCCAGGCCCATGGTCTGGGCCACGATCGCGCCGGCGCTCTGCAGGCAGGCCATCACAAGGCGCACGCTGAGCCCGATGGTCAGTCCGATCAGGAGTTCGCTGATGAGAAGGCCGACCAGCGCAGGCATGTCGCCGGGCGGGGTGATGATCGTGCGCGCCATGGGGACGATCATCAATGCGATGAAGAAGGCCAGCGACAGACGCGCGCGTGAGAAGATGAAGCGTTCGCCGATGCCGGGCATCAGCATCACGAGGGTGCCGACACGCGCGAAGACGAGCACGAAGAGCGCGCCGATCTCGGGCAGGATCGCGATCTGCATCGTGCCGGCTGGGCCCCTGCGCCACTCGGGACGCCACTGCGGCAGCCCCAGAGCCGGTCGCGGCAGCGTAAGGTTCATTCGCCCGTGGCGATTCGGACGGCGACCCGCCCCATATAGCCTGCAAGCGCATCGCCCATGAACGGCAGAAACAGCATCATGGCGGCAAAGACCGCAACGATCTTGGGGACGAAGATCAGGGTCTGCTCCTGAATCTGCGTCAGGGCCTGGACGAGCGAGACGGCGAGGCCGACCCCGAGCGCGACCATCATCAGCGGGCCGCCGGCCTTGAGGAAGACGACGATGCCGTCGCGCGCGACGTCGAGGATGGCGCCTGAGGTCATGGTTTGCGTCCTGATCGAGCCGGGAATCAGACCGGCATCCGCATGATTTCCTCATACGCTGCAATCACGCGGTCGCGAACCGCAACCAGCGTTTCGATCGCGGCCTCGCTTTCCGCGACGGCCGTGACGACATCGACGATATCGGAGCGGCCGGCGGCCACGCTTGCGGTCTGGATGTCGCTCTTGCGGCCGGCATCGGCGGTTGCTTCCAGCGCCTTGCCGATCAGCGAGGAGAAATCCGGCATGCCCGCGCTGGCGCCGGCGGCCGCACCGAGCGGCTTGCGCATCAGGTTGCCGGCGCCGAGACCCTGCGTCGAGGCGTAAGCGCCGGCGGCGAAGCTGGATGTGGCCATGGTGCGAGGTTCCGTTCCGCTGGCGCCGATCAGACGCGCAGGATGTCGATGGTGCGCTGGATCATCCGGCGCGTGGAGGAGATCAGGTTGAGATTGGCCTCGTAGCTGCGCTGTGCCTCGCGCATGTCCATGGTCTCGACCAGCGAGTTCACGTTCGGCATGCTGACATTGCCGGTGGCGTCGGCTGCGGGGTTGCCGGGCTCGAATTTCGTCCGGAAGGCGCTTTGGTCACGCTGGACGCGGCCGAGATCGACGACCTGGGCTTCGAGCTCACGGTCGACCCGCCGCTGGAACGTCGGAATCTTGCGGCGGTAGGGATCGACGCCGGCGCGATCCGGTCCCGAATCGGCGTTGGCCAGGTTCTCGGCGATGATCCGCATGCGGCCGGACTGGCTGCGCAGGCCCGATGTCGCCACCGCGATGCTCTTGAGAAGATCCATGAGGCTGCTGCTCCTGCGTCCGCTGCCTTAGCGGCCCTTACCGATCGCGATCTTCATCAGTCCGAGGCCCTTGCTGTAGAGCGAGGCGGCGAGCTGATAGTCGGACTGGTTCTGGGCCACCTTCATCATCTCGTCCTCGAGATTGACGCC
The DNA here is from genome assembly GCF_056396265.1 of Allobosea sp. 05T422_2. Taxonomy (NCBI): domain Bacteria; kingdom Pseudomonadati; phylum Pseudomonadota; class Alphaproteobacteria; order Hyphomicrobiales; family Alloboseaceae; genus Allobosea; species Allobosea sp. 05T422_2. The sequence continues at coordinate 16,986 of NZ_JBFTLD010000118.1, forward strand.
GTTGCCGTTGGGAGTGACCTCGAAGCGGGGTGCCTTGGCGGTATCGAATCCATTGCGCTGTCCGGAGGGGCCCATATGGCCGGCAGAGGTCTGGGCCAGCGAGACGCCGGACGAAGCCGTGCCGATGGCCGGCGCCTTGAGATCCATCGGGCGGAATCCGGGGCTGTCGGCGTTGGCGACATTCTCGGACAGCACTTTTTGCCGGGACTGGTGCCAGTGCATACGCGTCTTCAACGCCTGCATCAGGTTTCCGCCAGCGCCTAAGGCATTGCCAGACATGGAGTTTGTCCCGTTTTCTCAGGGGATGGCCGTGATCGGAGCCGCGGAGCGATTCCGTCCTGACAGTCGATCCACTGGGAAAATATTGCCGGGTGCTTGGTTAATTTCGCGTTAAGATTCACGAATCCGGTGAACCAAATTAACCAAGTGCTAACCCTGTTTCCCGAAATTGCGGGCGTTATGCTATAGCCAACGTGTTGAACCTTGGGTGGAATTGCGGTCCGCCAAGGGCTGTCGCCGTCGCACATGAGGCAAACCTTGCAGACGTTGTTTGGCTTCGAACTCTCGACCGGCCTCCGCTGGATCATTGCATTCGCTATCGTCCTGATTCTGGTGGCGCTCTTCGCCTTCCTGCTGCGGCGCATCACCGGCGGGCGACTCAGGATAGGAGGGCAGGGCGGTGGCCGCGCCCGGCAACCGCGCCTCGGGGTGGTCGATATCCATGACCTCGACCGGCAGCGCCAGCTCGTGCTGATCCGGCGCGACAATGTCGAGCATCTGGTGATGATCGGCGGCGCGTCCGACGTGGTGGTCGAGACCAATATCGTGCGCGGCAGCAGCGGCGGACGGATTGCGGTACCGGCGCAGGCCGAGGCCCCGGTCTTTGAACGCCCTCTGGCGATCGACCCGGCGCTCGGTTTCGAGGCTCTTCGCGCCGATCTGCAGGAGGAAACGCGTCGCGCCTCTCCGCCGCCGCAGCCGGCCGCCCCGCAGCCGGATAGCCTGCCGCCGCTGCCGCATCGTACCCCTGGGCCTGTTTCGCGCGTCGAACCGGCTGTGGCACCGGCAGGCGCTGCAGCGGCTGGCATGGCCGGTCTCGCGGCAGGAGCTGCGATTGTGGCCTCACAGGCTCCGAATTTCGGGCGCAATCAGGCTCCCGCGCCAAGCGTGAGTTCCGATGAGCTTGACGATATGGCCCGTCAGCTCGAGGAGGCGCTGAAGCGTCCGCATTCGGCTGTCCGGTCGTCCCAGGCGCCGGCGACCCCGGTTCCGGACGTCGTTCTGCCGGTGACGCCGCCTGCGCCGGTCAAGCCTGAAGAGCCGAAGCCCGCAGCAGCCGCGCCGGTTCTCGCTCCGGTTCCGACTGCCCCTCCGCCGGTCTTCGGGCGGCCCGTCGGCGTGCCGCCGGATGTCGCTGCCGAACTCGAAATGGCCCTGGGCCTGAAGCCCAAGCCCTCGGACGTGGTGACGCCACCGGTGCCCGCCGTCGAACCGAAGCCCGCTCCCTTCCGCGAGCCTCCCGAAGCCGCCAAGCTGCCTGAGCCTGCACCGGTCATGCATCCCGAACCGACACCGGCGGAGCTTGGGGAGAGGCTTTCGGCAAAGGACGAGGACGACGCTCTGGAGGTCAGTGAGGACGAGGCCGATACGGAGGCCGAGGCAGAGATCGCCGAGTCAGAGACCGAGGCCGAGCCAAAGCCTGAGCCGTCCTCTGTTCCCGCCGCCGAAGAGCCGAAGGCCGAATCGAAGCCGGAGGAGAAGCCCATTCAGATCGATCCGTTCTCGGTCGATGCGATCGAAGCCGAGTTCGCGCGACTGCTCGGGCGTGATCCGAAGTCGAAGTCCTGACCGGACGGGCGTGATCAACAGGATTGTCGGGCTGCGACGATCCTGATGCCGCCGGCTTGGTTGCCCTGGCGGACATGGGCGCCCTAGCGTCGTCTCGCCCGATCGGTTGAGTCGGGCTTTGATGGCGGCTTTGCGTGATCCTGACCCTGACGGATGCGAGATGGCGTCGCGGTTGCCGCGTCGCTTGTGCCGGCGCGATGGTCGCGCTTGCGCTCTGCGAGCCGGCTCGGGCGCAAACGCTTTCGCTTGATCTCGGGCAGGGTGGGGGCGTCGCCGAACGGGCGCTGCAACTCATCGCCGTCATCACGGTGCTCTCCCTGGCGCCGTCTATCCTGATCATGGTGACGTCGTTCACGCGGATCGCGGTCGTGCTGTCCCTGCTGCGCTCGGCCATCGGCACGCAGACCGCGCCGCCCAACGCCGTGATCGTCGGGCTGGCGCTGTTCCTCACCGGCTTCGTGATGGCGCCGACATTGCGCGAAGCCTATCGCGTCTCGGTCGAGCCGCTGGTTGCCGGGCAGATCCAGCCCCAGGAGGCCTATAGTCGCGGCGTCGTGCCCTTCAAGGCGTTCATGCTCAAGCATGTCCGCGAGAAGGACCTGATGCTGTTCATCGAGATGTCGCGGGAGCCCCGCCCGACGCAGCCGGAAGATATCCAGATCCAGAT
>NZ_JBFTLD010000119.1:0-19472 GCF_056396265.1 Allobosea sp. 05T422_2
GGGATCAGCAGGCCACCGATCAAGGTGGCGGCCGAGGCACTGGCGATGATCAGCGCGAAATCGAAATGAAGATCATGGAGTATGGGACTCTTGATGGCGTTCTCGACACGCTTGGCCAGGAATGGGATCAGCAGGCCACCGATCAAGGTGGCGGCCGAGGCACTGGCGATGATCAGCGCGAAATCGAAATGAAGATCATGGAGTATGGGACTCTTGATGGCGTTCTCGACACGCTTGGCCAGGAATGGCCCCTGAAATGAATTTGAAGTCCGCGAGATCAGGACGAGAACGTTGAAGAGGGAGAACGCGATGGCGATGTGGCCGGTGCGGATGCCCGCAATCCTGAAGGCATAGGCGAGCGTGCCGATCAGGTGGATCACGAAGGTCAGCCCAATGATGAGCGCCAACTGAAAATCCATGGTTCCCTCCCCAGGCGGCCGTGATCCCTGTCCCGGGCCCAGCGCTATCATGCCGACCGAGCCTCAGCCATGACCCCGGCTTTGCCTCTCCTTTCAGAGGACGGCCGCCTCGAGGCGGCGTCACGGAGGCGATGTCGTTTCGTCGAAGCGGCTCCAGCCTGCCCGCTMATATTCGCCGCGGCGCGCCTTCGCATCGATCGGACCGGCTCCATCCAGGATCTTCTCGATGACCGCGGCATGGGAATCGGAGGTGCGGACCGAGACCACCGTGCTGCCGCGCCGGATCGTTTCCGCGTAGAAATGGGCCTCGTCCTCGCTCAGTCCGGCGCCGGTCAGCGCCCCGATCAGGCTTCCGGCTGCGGCGCCGGCCGTGGTGCCGACGGCCAATGTGCCGAGCAGCCACCCGGCCGCCAGAACCGGCCCGATACCAGGCAGGGGAAGTGCTGCCACCCCGGCCAGAAGGCCCGCGCCCGCGCCGACAGCGCCGCCGAGCTCGGCTCCCCGGGAGGCATCTTTGCTGATGGTCGCTGTGGGGGAGCGAATGATGCTGATGTCATCTGGCGGCAGGCCTGCTGCTTCCAGTCTCGTGATGGCAGTCTCGGCATCGGCAGGGTCGTCGAATGAGCGGATGATCGTGCGTGTCATCAGATCCGTCCTCGCTTGATGCGCCTTGGACTGAACCAAGATTGCGCCGGCTGGTTCCCGGCAGGCGCCTTGGCCCCGTTCAATCGGAACGCCGTCCTGAGCCGAAGGTTCGCGCGGAGGGCCCAGACATGTCTGGCGGCGTTCTTGCTGGGCATGTGGTGCGGGCGTGAGGTGTTCCGGAATGGAACACCTCGGGGCCGTGAAGACAGCCCAATGGGCACCAGAAATGAGGATCACACCATGCCGGATATGCCTCGCCTGGTCGAAAACCCCTCCCTGTTTCAGCGGCTTGGCCTTGAGCCCGAGCCAGCCCGAGCCGGTGTCAATATGGCACAATTGCTGGCCATACTCGAAGACATGTGCCGCATTCAGAAACAGCACGGCATCCGGCTGATGCTTCTCGAGCGCCAGTTGCGCACGCTTCGGCACAGGGCCTGAAACGGTTCTGAGCCCGACTGCGGCCGCCGGGCCCAACGCACAGGAGCTCCCCACCGCCATGAACGGGGCAGCGCCTGGTGCCTGCGCTTCGGCGGTGGCAGCCGATGCTGCTGTTTGAGAATCATAGGCTCGGTTTCGGGCGCGCCACGCCCCCGTCACCATACCAACAAGCGGCCTCCCCGCCCTACATGGTGCGGGACCGGAACTGTTCCGCCATCCAGTCGATGGCGACGCGCACGCGCGGCGAAAGCTGGCGCGTATGCGAATAGAGGACATGGACGGGCAACGGGGTCGGAGGATAGTCCGCCAGGATCTCGACGAGCGCGCCGCTGGCCAGTTCGGGTGCGACGCGGTAGCGCGGGACCTGAATGATCCCGAGGCCGAGGCAGGCGCAGGCGACATTCGTCTCGGGGCCGGTCACGGTCACCACGGAAGGCGGGGTGATCTGCCGTTCCCGGTCGCGCTCGGTGAAAACCAGCGGACTGACGCTCGCCGCATCGGGAGCGAACAGGCCAATGATGCGATGATGCTCCAGATCGTCCGGCGTCCGCGGCTCGCCGAAGCGTTCGAGATAGGAGGGGCTCGCGAAGGTGCCGCGGCCGAGCTCCGCGAGCTTGCGCCGGATCAGGGGACTGTCGACGAGCGGGCCCGCCCGCAGGATGCAGTCGAACCCTTCGCGGACGAGGTCGAGAGCCTGATGCGCCTCGCCGATATGCAGGCGAATGCCGGGATAGGTCTCCAGAAAGCGGCCCAGCCCCGGCAGCAGGAAATGCCGGGCCTGCGTGCCATGGACATCGATCCGCACCAGGCCGCTCGGCTTGGCACCGGCAAAAGCGCCTTCCGCATCTTCGAGATCGGCGATCAGCGCCAGGCAGCGCCGGTAGTAGGCCTCGCCGTCGAGCGTCGGGCTGACCTGTCGGGTCGTCCGCTGCAGCAGGCGCACGCCCAGCCTCGCCTCCAGCCCCTTGACCGCATCGGTCACCGATGAGCGCGGCAGGCCGAGATCCTCGGCGGCCTGCGTGAAGCTGCGGCGCTCCACGATCCGGGTGAAGACCCGCATGGCATCGAAGCGGTCCATTATTCGCCTGTTCGAATAGTGATGCCGGATAATGGCTGATTATCCCGCGCAAGGGAACGTCCATTCTCCCCTCACAGCCGCCGGACACCGGCAGTGAGCCAAGGAGAAAGACCATGACGAACCCGAGCAGCAAGGTCGCGATCGTGACGGGCGCCTMAGGCGGCATCGGCGCTGCGGTTGCCGAGCGTCTCRCCAAGGACGGCTTCACCGTGGTGGTGAACTATGCCGGCAATGCCGCGTCGGCCGAGGCGCTCGTCGCCCGGATCGAGGCCGCGGGCGGTCGCGCCGTCGCCGCCCAGGCCGACATCACGAATGTCGAGGCGGTGCGTCGCATGTTCGACAGCGCCGAGGCCGCCTTCGGCGGCGTCGATGTGCTGATCAACAATGCCGGCATCATGACCCTGGCGAATATCGCAGACAGTGACGACGCCCTGTTCGAGCGCCAGATCGCGGTCAATCTGAAAGGCACCTTCAACACCCTGCGCGAAGCCGCCCGGAGGCTGCGCGATGGCGGCCGGATCGTCAATTTCTCGTCCAGCGTCGTCGGCCTGCTGCAGCCGGGCTACGGCGTCTATGCCGCGACCAAGGCTGCGGTCGAGGCGATGACGAGCGTCCTCGCCAAGGAGTTGCGCGGGCGGAACATCACCGTCAACGCGATCGCGCCCGGCCCGACAGCGACCAAGCTCTTCCTCGACGGCAAGCCGCAGGAGGTGATCGACCGCCTCGCGAAGCTCGCCCCGCTCGAACGCCTCGGCCAGCCCAAAGACATCGCGGATGCCGTCGCGTTCCTGGCAGGGCCGGACGGCGCCTGGATCAACGGCCAGACGCTGCGAGCCAATGGCGGGATCATCTGATCCGGCACGCCCGGGATTTCCCCGGGACCGCTGCACTTCATCTCACGCTCAGCAAGGGACCAGCGTCATGCCCAGCCCGTCCAGCCAAGTCATCCTCGTCACCGGCGCCTCCTCGGGCTTCGGCCTGATGACCGCCAAGGCCCTCGCGCGGGCCGGCCACATCGTCTACGCCTCGATGCGCGAGACGGAAGGCCGCAACGCACCGCAGGTCGCGGCTGCGGCGCAATGGGCGAGCGCGGAAGGCGTCGATCTGCGCACGGTCGAACTCGACGTCCAGTCGGACCCGTCCGCGGAGGCCGGTGTCGCCCGGATCATCAGTGAAGCCGGCCGGCTCGACGTCATCGTCCACAATGCCGGCCACATGGTCTTCGGGCCGGCGGAGGCTTTCACCCCCGACCAGTTCATCCAGCAATATGACGTGAACGTGCTCGGCGCGCAGCGCGTCAACCGCGCGGCCCTTCCCCGGCTGAGAGCCCAGGGCAAGGGCCTGCTGGTCTGGGTCGGCTCAAGCTCGACGCGTGGCGGCACGCCACCATTCCTCGCACCCTATTTCGCCGCCAAGGCAGCGATGGATGCGCTGGCGGTCTCCTACTCCACCGAGCTCGCGCTCTGGGGCATCGAGACCACCTTCATGGTGCCCGGCGCCTTCACCAAAGGCACCAACCACTTCGCCCATTCCGGCAAGCCTGCCGACGAGGCACGCGCGGCGGAATATGCGTCAGGCCCCTATGCCGGCATCGCCGACAAGGCGCTCAAGGGCCTCGCCGGTCTGGAACCCGCCGATGCCGACCCGGACGAGGTCGCCCGCGCGATCGTCCGGGTCGTCGACGCGCCTTTCGGGAAACGCCCGTTCCGCGTCCATGTCGACCCGTCGCAGGACGGCGCGGAGATCGTCAACGGCGTCGCCGACCGCATGCGCCGCGAGATCTACCGCACTATCGGCCTGGAAAACCTGCTCCATCCCGCGATCAACGCCTGAACCGCGTGCGGGTGGAGGCAGGGGCCCGCCGTTCAGCCGGGCCCCGGATACTAGCCTGCCCCGATCAGCCCATCACCGCCTTGGGTTCGAGATAGGCCTCGAGCCCGAACACGCCGTTCTCGCGCCCGATACCGGATTGCTTGAAGCCGCCGAACGGCGCCATCGGCTCCATGGGAGCGCCGTTGATGACGACGCGCCCGGCGACCAGCTGGTCCGCCACGGCCTGCGCGCGAGCGGGATCGGAACCGGCGACATAGGCGTGGAGGCCGTAATCGGTGTCGTTTGCGATCGSGATCGCGTCAGACTCGGTGCCATAGGGGATGATCGACAGGACCGGCCCAAAGATCTCGTCGCGCGCGATGGTCATGTCGTTGCGGACATCGGTGAAGACGGTCGGCCGCACGAACCAGCCATCCTTCGTCTCTTCTGGCCGTCCTTCGCCTCCGATTAGGAGCGTCGCCCCTTCCTCGCTTCCCTTGCGAATATAGGACTGGACGCGGTCCCATTGCCGTTGGCTGACCATCGGGCCGATCGCCGTTTCCGGATCGCGCGGGGCGCCCGACCTGACCTCCGCCACGGCCGCCTTGATCGCCGCCTCGAACTCCGCGAGCCTCGCCCGCGGCACCAGGATACGGGTGCCGGCGATGCAGGCCTGGCCGCTGTTCATGAAGCCGGCCATCAATGCGAAGGGCACGGCTTCAGCGAAATCGGCATCGTCGAGAATGACCATAGGCGATTTTCCACCAAGTTCGAGCGTCACGCGCTTCATCGTTTCGGCCCCGGCACGCAGGATTGCGCGGCCGGTCGCGGTCGATCCCGTGAACGAGACCTTGGCGATATCGCGATGTGCGCTGATCTCTGCCCCAACGACCTCGCCGCGACCGGTGACGATGTTGAACACACCGGCGGGAACACCGGCCTCGTGCAGGGCCTCGGTCACGATCTGGGTCTGGATCGCACTCATCTCGCTGGGCTTGATCACGGCCGTCGAGCCCGAGGCGATCACCATCGCGAGCTTGTTGCAGATGAAGCCGGCATTGGCGTTCCAGGGCGTGATCAGCCCGACGACGCCGAGCGGCTCCATCGTCACCTTCGCCGAGCCGATCCGGCGGGTGAACTCATAGGTCTCCAGCGTCTGCGCCGCGAGCCGGAAACCGCCGACCGCATAGTCCGACATCCACTCCGCCCGGGATATGGGCGCCCCATATTCCTCGATCACGGCCTCGGTCAGCTCGGCACTGCGCGCCTGCACCGCGTCGGCCAACCGATTGAGCAAGGCGATGCGCTCCTGCCTCGAGCTGCGTGAAAACGCGGGAAAGGCGCGCTTGGCGGCTGCGATCGCGGCGCGGGTGTCGATCTCGTCGCCGAGCTGGACCTGGCCGATCACGCGGCCGGTCGCCGGGTTGTGGAGGTCGAAGAGTTCCGTTCCGTGCGGCGTGACGAACGCCCCGTCGATATAGATCGTGTCGATGGTCTTCATGGCTGGCCTCCGGTGCCTCGGGTTTGATGAAGCCGAGATAGGCCGCTCGGATCGATTGGATAATCAGGATAAAGCGGCATGAAGTGATGCGGAATTCGGGACAATGAAGACAGGCCTCGGCGAATACGACGCGATCGCCGCCGTTGCGCGGCTCGGCAGCTTMCGGGCAGCCGCAACCGAACTCGGCATGTCCTCCTCGGCGCTGAGCCATGCTGTGGCTGCGCTGGAGGCGCGACTGGGGGTGCGGCTGTTCAACCGAACGACGCGAAGCGTTGCGATGACCGATGCCGGCGAGCAATTCATCGCCCGGATCGCTCCGGCGCTCGCCGAGATCAGCGGCGCGATCGAGGGCATCAACAGCCATCGGCAAACCCCGGCCGGCACGCTGAGGATCAACACATCGGCCGGCGCGGCGCGAATGGTCCTGACGCCGGTGATCCTGGACTATCTCAGGCGCTACCCGGACATGAACGTGGTGCTCGTCACCGAGGGACGCCTGGTCGACATCGTCGGACAGGGCTTCGACGCCGGTATCCGGCTGGCGGAGACGGTCCCGCAGGACATGATCGCGGTTCCGATCGGCCCCGCCTTGCGACAGGTCGTGGTCGGATCGCCCGGCTATTTCCAGGGGCGCACCAGGCCTGTCGTGCCGGGCGACCTGCTCCAGCACCGATGCATCCGCGCGCGGATGGCGAGCGGCGCGATCTATCACTGGGAGTTCGAGCAGCGCGGCGAGCAGGTCGAGATCGATGTGCCGGGATCACTCACCCTCGACGAAATGACCCTGATGCTGGAGGCGGCCCTGGCCGGGACCGGTCTTGCCTATCTCAGCGAATGGTCGGTCGCACCGCATATCGCCTCAGGGGCACTGATCCCGGTGCTGGAGGACTGGAGCCCGCCCTTTCCCGGCCTCTGTCTCTACTATCCCGGCCGCCGGCACGTCCCGGCGGGCCTGCGCGCGCTGATCGCGCTGATCCGGGAGACGAATGAACGGAGCCGCAAATAGACGGCCTCAGGCAGCCACGGCGATCCGTTGCACCTTGATGTCGTCTTCATGGGCCCTGGCCTCGGCGAGATCATGCGCCGCCTGCATCCGCAGCATCGTATCGGCGCGGACGCCGAACGCCTTCTCGAAGCGGATCGCCATCTCGGCCGACAAGCCGGCCTTGCCGTTCAGAAGATTGCTCATGGCCTGACGGGTCACGCCCAACTTCTCCGCGGTGACGGTTACGCTCAGCCCATGCGGCAGGACGAACTCGGTCTTAAGCCACGCCCCCGGGTGGACGGCGAAGCTTGGATGAAGCTTGATGGCCATCAGTGACAATCCTCCAGATCGATGTCCTCGATCGCGCCCGCCTCGTTGATGTGAAAGGTCATTCGCCAGTTCTTCGTGACCGTGAGCGACCAAACGCCAGAGCGATCGCCAGTCAGAAGGTGAGCGCCGAAATTGGGCGGAATGTTCAGTTCTTCGACTGCCTCGATCACGGCCAGATAGGCCAGCATATTCCGAAGTCGTCCGACGAGATTGCCAGGCACCCCCTTGGCTCTCCCTGTCTCCGCGAACGTCCGGAGCGCCTTATGCCTGATGCTCTCGATGTCCACGCCGACGATGTAGGCCCGCAGCCGTCACGCGTCAAGTGTCGCTTTACACCCAGAAGGCAAGCCGCAGCTGGCTTGTAGACGTGCCATCCTGCCCCCGCGACATTGCCCCAGCTCCGGAAGCCCCGCCCGGCTGCGATTGACGTGGTGCCGATCTGGTCCAGCCGCATCCGTCCCGTTGGCCGCCGCGGGGCGGGAGTGCCTTCGGCGCGGGCTTCTCGCAATGCGTGTAGCGGCCCCGCGTTGCGCCCTCATGGATACAGCGCCGGGCCGTTCGCGGCCCCGTGTCATCGCCCCTTCGCGATAGCCGGCCGGGATGAGATTGCGACATCACGCAGCGATCACATGGTCGCGCGGTGAGCGCTATGCCCATGGAAGAATAGCGGTCTCGTCGCTAGCTTGTTCGGGGACACAGGAATCCCGGAGCGGGAGGCCAGCACCATGATGACGAGGCGACATATCCTGCTGAGAAGCGCAGGCCTTGCGGCGGCATCATCGCCCTTGCTGGCCCTCATCGCGCGTTCCGAGGTGACCTTCCCCGTCACCCATACCGACGCCGAATGGCGCCGCCTGCTCAAGCCCGAGCAATACGCCGTCCTGCGCCAGAGCGGCACGGAGCGCCCCTATACGAGCCCGCTGCTGAACGAGAAGCGCCGTGGCGACTTCGCCTGCGCCGGCTGCGACCAGCCGCTTTTCTCCTCGACCACGAAATATGACAGCGGCACCGGCTGGCCGAGCTTCTGGGCGCCCCTGGACAAGGCGGTCGGCACCGAGACCGACAACTCGCTCGGGATGCAGCGCACGAGCGTGCATTGCAGCCGCTGCGGCGGCCACCAGGGCCATGTCTTCAACGACGGTCCGAAGCCTACCGGCCTGCGCTACTGCATGAATGGCGTTTCCATGACCTTCAAGCCGATGGCGGCCTGAGAGCGGCAGCGATGACCCTGTTCCTGCTCGCCTATCTCGGCGGTGTGCTGACGATCGTCAGCCCCTGCATCCTGCCTGTCCTGCCMTTCGTCTTCGCCCGTGCGGGCCAGCCCTTCCTGCGCAGCGGGCTGCCGATGCTCGTCGGCATGGCCGCGAGCTTCGCCGGCATCGCGACGCTGGCGGCCGTCGGCGGCAGCTGGGCCGTCGAAGCCAACCAATATGGCCGGCTGATCGCAATCGGCCTGCTCGCCGTCTTCGGGCTCGCGCTGCTGTTCCCCTCCCTTTCGGACTGGGCGACACGCCCGCTGGTGGCGCTCGGCGGCCGCCTCTCCGAGCAGGCGGAACAGGGCAAGGGCGCAGTCGCGCCTTCGCTGCTGCTCGGCGTCGCAACCGGCCTGCTCTGGGCGCCCTGCGCCGGGCCGGTTCTCGGACTGATCCTGACCGGAGCGGCCCTGCAGGGGGCGAATGCCGGCACTTCGCTCCTGCTGCTCTCCTATGCCGCCGGAGCTGCAACCTCGCTCGCATTGGCGCTCCTGGTCGGCGGCCGGGTCTTTTCCGCCATGAAGCGCTCGCTGGGCGCCGGCGAGTGGCTACGGCGGGGTATGGGTGTTGCGGTGTTGGCTTCGGTCGCGGCGATCGCGCTCGGGCTCGACACCGGCTTCCTGACACGCGTCTCGCTGGCGAGCACATCGGCGCTGGAGCAACGGCTGGTCGACCGGCTCCGGCCGGAAACAGAGGCGCCCGGACAGTCCCCGGTGGCCATGCAGGGCGGCCCGGCGATGACGGGCGCCAACCCCGCCATGATGGCCGCGAACCCGGCCATGACGGGCGGCAACGCCATGATGATGCAGGGCAAGCCTGCGCAGGCGAGTGACGAACTGCCCGTCGAGGGCGTGATGCCGGTGCTGGYGGGGGCGGTCGAATGGTTGAACTCGCCGCCGCTGACCAATGAGCAGCTCAAGGGCAAGGTCGTCCTGATCGATTTCTGGACCTACTCCTGCATCAACTGCCTGCGGACGATCCCCTATGTCCGCGCCTGGGCCGAGAAGTACAAGGATCAGGGTCTGATGGTGATCGGCGTGCATACGCCGGAATTCGCCTTCGAGAAGACCATCGGCAACGTCAAGAAGGCGGTGAACGATCTTCAGATCGGCTACCCCGTCGCGATCGACAATGATTTTGCGATCTGGCGCGCCTTCAAGAACCGCTATTGGCCGGCGCATTACTTCATCGACGCGCGAGGCCGGGTCCGCCACCATCAGTTCGGCGAGGGGGACTATGACGCCTCCGAACGGGTGATCCAGACGCTGCTGGCCGAGGCCGGCAGGACCGGTACGCCGACAGAACTCGTTGCGGTCAAGGCCGTCGGCGCGGAAGCCGCATCCGATGCCGGCAATGTCCGCTCGCCGGAGACCTATCTGGGCTATGAGCGGGCGGAAAACTTCGTCTCGCCCGGCGGGATCGTCCAGGACACGCACCGGACCTATGCGCTGGGCCAGCCCCGGCTCAATGAATGGGGCCTGTCAGGCGGCTGGACGATCGGTGCGGAGCACGCCGCGCTGGACGACAAGGATGGTAGCATCGGCTTCCGCTTCCATGCGCGCGACCTGCATCTGGTTCTCGGCCCGGGAGCGGATGGCAAACCGGTGCGCTTTCGCGTCACCATCGACGGCGCCCCGCCCGGCGACGACCATGGCATGGACAGCGATGCCGACGGCCAGGGGATTGTGAGCGAGCAGCGGCTCCACCAGCTCATACGCCAGAAGGGCGAGGTCGGCGATCGCCTGTTCGAGATCCGCTTCCTCGACCCCGGCGTACAGGCCTATGCCTTCACCTTCGGCTGAACAGGGAGATTGGACATGACACATCCACGCGCCAAGACCGCCGGATCGCCCGTCGCGCGCTACGGCCGGCCTGCCCTCGCCGCCCTGGCGCTGATCGGGCTCGTCGGCCTCGGCCTGCGGATTTCACCATCGGCCGCCGAGAATGCACCCCGCGCGATTCCCGCCCTGTCGGCCGCTGAACCGGCCCCGCAAGCCACGTCCGAAGTCGCTGTCCTGGCCGGCGGCTGCTTCTGGGGCGTGCAAGGCGTCTTCCAACATGTCGACGGTGTCAGCAATGCCGTCTCCGGCTATGCCGGCGGCGAGAAGGCGACCGCCCGCTACGAGCAGGTCGGTTCGGGCCGTACCGGCCATGCCGAAGCCGTCCAGATCACCTATGATCCGCGCAAGATCAGCTATGCGCGCATCCTGCAGGTCTATTTCTCGGCAGCGCATGATCCGACCGAGCTCAACCGCCAGGGTCCCGATATCGGCACGCAGTACCGCTCGGCGATCTTCCCGACCAATGCGGACCAGGCCCGGATCGCCAAGGCCTATATCGCCCAGCTCAACCAGGCCAGGGCCTTTAACGCGGCGATCGTGACCAAGATCGAGCCGGACCGGCCCTTCTACCCGGCCGAGGCCTATCATCAGGACTTCCTGACGAAGAACCCGAGCCACCCCTATATCGTGATCAACGACCTGCCGAAGATCGAAAGCCTGAAGCGCCTGTATCCCGCGCTCTATCGCCCGGACCCGGCGCTCGTCGCCAAGACCGGTCTCTCCAACTGAAGGAACTGACCAATCGGCCTGCCGGACAGATGCCTTTGAACACCCCGCCGACGATCAGGATCGCGGCCGCCCTGCTCACGGACCGACAGGACCGGCTGATCCTGGTGCGGAAGCGCGGCACCAGCGCCTTCATGCAGCCCGGAGGCAAGATCCAGCCCGACGAGACGCCGCTGGCGGCGCTGATACGCGAGCTGCACGAAGAACTCGGCCTTGTCGTCGCGCCGTCGTCGCCGCGCTATCTCGGCTGTTTCGCGGCGCCTGCAGCCCATGAGCAGGGTTTTACCGTCGAGGCGGAGCTGTTCAGCCTGTCCACGGATCGGACGCTCGCCCCCGCCGCGGAGATCGCGGAGCTGATCCGGTTCGATCCGGCTTGCGCGCCCCATCCCGAACTCGCCCCGCTGACGCGCGATGCCATCCTGCCGCTCCATCGGACACGCGCCGGTTCCTGACACGCCGTCTCCCGCGATCTCGGCGACAGGCGACGGCTCAGGGGGCGGCAGCTTCGGCGGCAAATTCTTCGGCGATCCAGACGAGGAAGGCGCGCGCGGCCGGTGAAACGCCATGATCCCTGGCGGGGATGGCGGCAAGGCCATCGGCGAACGGAACAAACCCGCAAGGCGCAACCAGCCTGCCGGCCGCAAGGTCTTCCCCGACCATGCGCTGCTCGACAAGCGCCACGCCCAAGCCCGCCAGCGCCGCCTCGATGCAGAGATGCGTGTGCGGAAAGAAGAGCTCCGCCTCGTGGCTCGCCGTCAGGCCCGTATTGACCTGCCAGGTCTCCCAGGCGCTCGCGCTGTGCTCATGGGCAATCCGGGTCGAGCAGACCAGGCGCTCGCCGTCCCGCGTGATCGCATGCCCGGGAGCGCAGACGGGCCCGAAGGCGATATCGGTCAGGCGGATCGCCCTCTCCCGGTCGCGCGCGGGATAGGAGCGGCGATCCCAGACCAGCACCAGATCGGCGCCCTGGTGCCTGATCTCCTGCGCGGAGGTCATCGACAGGCGTAGCCGGATCTCGGGATGGMGACGGTAGAAGCCCTGCAGATGCGGCACGAGCCAGCGCATGGCGAAGGTGGCGCTGCAGGCCACATGCACGCTCGGCCCGCGCGCCTCCTCCAGCACGCGCAGCCAGCCCTGCTCGAGCGCATCGAGCGATCCGGCGACGACCTGCCGCAAGGCCTCGCCGCGTTCATTCAGCCGCAAGCCGGTCCCCGCCTTCTCGAAAAGCTCCACACCCGCATGATCCTGCAGGCTCCGAAGCTGGCGGCTGACCGCGCCATGGGTTCGGCCGAGCTCCTCGCCCGCACGCGTCACCGAGCCGAGACGCGCCGTCGCCTCAAAGGCCCTGAGGGCGGAAAGCGGCGGAAGCTTGCGCGGCATGACTGATGGTCCGTGAGTTTAGCTCACCATGATCGGATTTTAACTCGATAGCATGAGGGGCAGTGTACCTCTAGAAGAACCGCCATGGCCGGCCAGCTTTCAGTCGATCCCGTGTCTTCATGGGCGGGTCGAGGAAGGCAGGTGGCTGTGCACTGAGTTAACGGAACGCAGGCGATGCGCGGCGCAGGGCCCGCACGCATCTGCCAGCCCCTTTGACGCAACAGGGAGGTCTCGATGACGGTCGGTTCGGTGAATCCACGCCAAGCGGACGGCAGCGCCGGGGACGCGAATTACGGCGTCATCGGCGCGGGCTATACCGCGTATCGGCAGCCCGAGCCGGCAATTGCCGCCCAGATCGAGCAGGCCCTCGGCACCGCGCGGACCGTGCTGAATGTCGGAGCCGGCGCAGGCTCCTACGAACCGCGGGATCGCGACGTCACGGCCGTCGAGCCCTCGGCCTCGATGCGCGCCCAACGTCCCGCCGATCTCGCCCCTGCCATTGACGCGGTCGCCGAGGCGCTGCCTTTCCCGGACGGGCATTTCGACGCCAGCATGACGACCTTCTCCATCCATCAATGGAAGAACCTGGAGGCCGGGCTTGCCGATATGCGGCGCGTGACGCGCGGACGGGTCATCATCCTGAGCTGCGACCCCGATCTCGTGCAACGCTTCTGGCTGAACGATTACGCGCCCGAGGTTCTCGCCACCGAGGCCCGCCGCTACCCCGCGCTTGGCCGGATCCGCACATTGCTCGGCGGCCAGACGCGCGCCGACCCGGTCGCCATTCCCTTCGACTGCCGGGACGGTTTCAACGAGGCCTATTATGGGCGCCCGGAACGCCTGCTCGAGGCCGGTGCCCGGGCGGCGAATTCGGCCTGGAGCTTCGTCGGCGAGCCGGTCCGCGCGGGCTATGTCGCCGATCTCCAGCGCGCGCTCGAAGACGGCAGCTGGGACACGCGTCACGGGGCATTGCGCCGGCAAGCGGCTTTCGATGGTTCGTTGCGGCTGATCATCGCCGAGCCGTGAGGCCGGCCGGACCCAGCTCAGCTGGCGGAGCTGATTGTTCCGCCGTCGAGGCGGCACATCTCCTCGCCGGAAAAGGCACGCGAGCGCGTGAGGAAGCGCTGCTCGGTGCCGTTTTCCAGCGAGAACATCCCGCCGCGCCCAGGGACGACGTCGATGATGAGCTGGGTATGGCGCCAGAGAGCGAATTGCGAACCGCTGATATAGACCGGAACGCCGCCAACCTCGCCCAGCTTCACGTCCTGATCGGAGACGATGAAATCGCCCTGCGGATAGCACATCGGCGAGGAGCCATCGCAGCAGCCTCCCGACTGATGAAACAGAATGTCTCCGTGCTCGGCCTGCAGCCGCGAGATCAGGCGCAAGGCGGTCGGAGTGGCGGTGACCTGCTCGATACCTTGTGCCTGCTCGATGACTGGGACCTGTCCGATGACGTGCTCGCTCATGCCGGAGCTCCCCGTGGCGTGGGACGACCAAAACCTGCCGTAGGCCCAGGCTCAACGCCGGGCCATGCGGCTTGAGGGAGAGCCCGGCACGCCAGCAGCAACGTTCGCTGCGGGCGTGCCGGGCCTGTGCCCATGGAGGGGCGGGCAAACGCCTGAAGAAGCCAGCTTCTTCAGGGAGAAGCTGAACATCTTCAGGAGAAGCCCCAGGGGCTTCAGAAGAAGCCGAGCTTCTTCGGGGAGTAGCTCACCAGCATGTTCTTGGTCTGCTGGTAATGGTCGAGCATCATCTTGTGGTTCTCGCGACCGATGCCGGACTGCTTGTAGCCGCCGAAGGCCGCATGCGCGGGATAGGCGTGGTAGCAATTGGTCCAGACCCGGCCCGCCTGGATCGCGCGGCCGAAGCGATAGGCGCGATTGCCGTCACGGGTCCAGATGCCGGCGCCGAGGCCATAGAGCGTGTCATTGGCGATCGAGAGCGCCTCTTCGTCGTCCTTGAATGTCGTGACGGAGACGACCGGCCCAAAGATCTCCTCCTGGAAGACCCGCATCTTGTTGTGCCCCTTCAGGACGGTCGGCTTGACGTAATAGCCGCCCGCCAGATCGCCTGGCAGCTCGTTTCGCGCCCCGCCGATCAGCACCTCGGCGCCCTCCTGCCGGCCGATATCGAAATAGCTCAGGATCTTCTCGAGCTGCTCGGACGAGGCCTGCGCACCGATCATCGTCGCGCTATCCAGCGGGTCGCCCTGCTTGATCGCCTCGACGCGCTTCAGCGCCTTCTCCATGAAGCGGTCATAGATGCTCTCATGGACCAGGGCGCGGCTCGGGCAGGTGCAGACTTCACCCTGGTTCAGCGCGAACATGACGAAGCCTTCGATTGCCTTGTCGAAGAAATCGTCATCCTCGAGCGTCACATCCTTGAAGAAGATGTTCGGCGACTTGCCGCCCAGCTCCAGCGTCACCGGGATCAGGTTATGGCTGGCATATTGCATGATCAGGCGGCCGGTCGTGGTCTCACCGGTGAAGGCGATCTTGGCGATGCGGTTGCTCGAGGCGAGCGGCTTGCCGGCCTCCAGGCCGAAGCCGTTGACGATGTTCAGGACGCCCGGCGGCAGGATGTCCGCGATCAGCTCGGCCAGGACGAGGATCGAGGCGGGCGTCTGTTCTGCCGGCTTCAGCACGACGCAATTGCCGGCGGCGAGCGCCGGCGCCAGCTTCCAGACCGCCATCAGGATCGGGAAGTTCCAGGGAATGATCTGGCCGACGACGCCGAGCGGCTCGTGGAAGTGATAGGCGACCGTATCATGGTCGATTTCGGAGATGCCGCCTTCCTGCGCGCGCACCGCGCCGGCGAAATAGCGGAAATGGTCGATCGCCAGCGGCATATCCGCAGCGGTCGTCTCCCGGATCGGCTTGCCGTTGTCCCAGGTCTCGGCCAGCGCGAGAAGCGCGAGATTCTCCTCCATCACATCGGCGATCTTGTTGAGGAGCAGCGCCCGCTCGGCGGCGCTGGTGCGGCCCCAGGCACCCTTGGCGGCATGGGCGGCGTCGAGCGCCGCCTCGATGTCGTTCGCGTCGGAGCGCGCGACCTCGCAGAGCAGCCGGCCATTCACCGGAGAGGTGTTCTCGAAATAGCGCCCTGACTGGGGCTCGGCCCATTTGCCGTTGATGAAATTGCCATAGCGCGCCTTGAACGGCGTCGCGGTCGTGCGGTTGAATTCGGGCTTGTTCATCTCATCCTCCATCGCAGCGCTGTGAGGCCGCGCCCTGGAGGGCAGGATCGGCCGCAATGCTTGGCGTTGTCAGGAGGCGTGCGGCGCTTTCAGATGCCCGACTGTCTCAGCTTTGCGACAGGTTTTGGAAGAGATTGCATGTTCGGCCACCCGTGCGCTCACCGGCCGCGCTGGAGCCCGAGCCTTGTCAGCTTCCGGTGCATGGTGGCGCGGCTGACCCCGAGCATGCGCGCCGCCGCCGAGACATTGCCATTGGCCCGCGCTAGAGCCCGCTGCACGACGCCGCGCTCGGCGGCGCTCAACGCCTCGGCAGGCCTTGCCTCGTCACCCGCCAGGAGATCGTCGGCGGGAAACGGGTGCGCGAGGCGCTCGTCGGTCAGCCCATAGGCCAGCCGCGCCGCCCGGCTCGCCCCGATGACGAGATCCTCCTTGTCGACAGCCAGCAGACCTCCGCCGCCGCCGAAGCGGTCCTGGGCGACGACGATGCGTGCCTTGGGAAAAACCATCCGGAAATGATGAGCCTCGATCCTGTGCGCCGCCTCGAGCGTCGCGCTGGCGACAAGCTTCAGCATGGCCGGCGTCAGGTCGGCCCGGCAGGTCGAGACATCCAGCGTCGCGATCAGCCGCCCCTGCGCGTCCCAGATCGGGGCGACGCTGCAGCTCAGGCCGATATTGCGCGTCAGGAAATGCTGGTCGCGGTGGATCGTCAACGGACGCCCCTCCGCGAGGCAGGTTCCGACGCCGTTGGTGCCCTCGCTGGCCTCGCTCCAGACCATTCCGGTCCAGAGCCCGATATTGCGGAAATCGACATCGTCGCCGACGACGCCCCGTCGATCGAGCGGCACGCCCTCGCGATCGGTGAACAGCACGCAGCAGCCGGCATCGCCGACCGACTGGAAGAGCCGATCAAGGGTCGACTGCGCCACTCGGATCAGCGGATCCAGGCGTTCGAAGGCGGCATCGAATTCATGCTGGCTGAGCCGCCAGGGCGGCCGGGCGTGGTTGGGATCGAGCCCGTATCTGACCGCGGAACGCGACCAGGACGCCGCCACGGCCGATTGCGCCACTGCCGCAGCGTTGTTCAGTGTCGAATATATCCGATCAGCGTGCAGGCCTCGCGCAGTCTCGACCATGCTCGGCATCCATTTCCACCCGCTTCGCACCGTCATTGCCAGCCGAGGCGCGTCACTACCGGCAGCCATGCGATTTTCGGCATGTTCCGGCCGTTCCGGCACCGCTGTCAACCGTCCGATAGGCGGAGGTCAGGATAGGAAAGCGTTCTGGTAGGAATTGACGAAGCCGATCGTTATATTCCAACTTATATAATGAAAGATCGCGCCGAGGCCATTCTAACGGAGGCCGCCCCGGAGATAGCGGGCGCATCCGACTGATAATGTCCGTCCCTCGCTGCCTGCATTGCAGCGACAGATCGGCGGCCGGCCACATGCCCCTGCGGCCGGAGCCGGCTCTCAGTAACTGTGCTCCGCCCCCGGGAATTCCTGGCTCTTCACCGCGGCGACATAGGCCTCGACCGCCTGCTGGATCGAGCCCGCGCCGACCATGAAGTCCTTGGAAAAGCGTGGCCTCTTGCCGGGATAGACGCCGATCGCGTCGTGGAGGACGAGCACCTGGCCATTGCAGTTGACACCGGCGCCGATCCCGATCGTCAGCATGGCGTCGCTCGCCTCGCCAATCTCGGCGGCGAGCGTCGACGGCACCATTTCCAGCACGAGGAAGCGCGCACCCGCCTGCTCCAGCGCGGCGGCGTCGGCCTTGAGCTTGGTCGCAGCATCAGCCGATTTGCCCTGGACCCGGTAGCCGCCGAGCTGGTGCACCGATTGCGGCGTCAGCCCGAGATGGCCGCAGACCGGGACGCCGCGCTCGACGAGAAATCGAACGGTTTCGACGGCATAGTCGGAGCCTTCGAGCTTCACCATATGGGCGCCGGCAGCCATCAGCCTGGCGGCGTTGTGCATGGCTTGGGCAGGACCTTCCTGATACGAGCCGAACGGCATGTCGGCCATGATGAAGGCGCGCCTGGCGCCGCGCGCCACGCAGGCCGTGTGATAGACCATCTGCTCCATGGTCACGGGCAGGGTCGTGGCGTGCCCCTGCAGCACATTCCCCATGGAATCGCCGATGAGCAGGATCTCGACACCGCAGCTCTCGAGCAGGCTCGCGAAGCTCGAATCGTAGCAGGTCATCATCGCGACCTTCTCGCCCGCCGTTTTCATCCGGGCGAAATCGGCCAGCGTGAGGGCGCGGGCATCGGACAGATAGGCCATAGGCATGACTCCCGGCGAGACTGATCGCCGCGCAACCTATAGGGGCCGCGCTCGCAATTGCGAAGCGAGCGCCGGCCTCAGGTCCKGGTCACCCTGAATGGGCCAGTCCGGTCGTGCCGCGGCTGTAGAAGATGTGGCGGCCGATCACATCCATCTTCTTCAGCCTCTTCGCCCAGGAGGGCTGGACATAATCGGCGTGATAATGCGTGGAATCGCCGACCTCCACGAGATAGGTCCGGCCCTCGTAAACCTCACGTGCGATGCGCTGGGCCACCTGCCACTGCTCCGGCTCCTTGATGCGCAACGACTTGCCTTCGCAGGCGAAGGTGAACTGGCAGGCGAGCCTGCGGTGGCGGTTCTGATAGACGACGCCGCAGACGGACCCCGGATAATACCCGCTCTTGACCCGGTTGAGCACCACCTKGGCGACGGCGACGCGCCCGTCCTCCGCTTCGGAGCGCGCCTCGAAATAGATCGCCTCGGCGAGGCAGCGCTGCTCGCTCGCCAGCGTGTCGCCGTCGACGACGACCGGCACGCCGGTGAGAATGAGCTGCGTGGTCGCCAGGGTCGTGGCGGGCGGCTCGACAAAGGCCGCAAGCGAAAGCAACGCCAGTGGGGCGATGCGCTTCATGGGGATACTCCGGGGGGTAAGGGTCAAGCCGTGCGTTCGCGGTCCGGATCCATCGTCKGCAGGATCAGCGGCCCTTGTGGCTTGGTCTGTTTGCTGGGTTTGGGCGCCGCGGCCTGACCGGAGACGAGCACATCAAGGCTCTCACGGAGGCTGTGGAGGCGGAAAAGAACTCGTTTTGCTGGAGCTTGTCCCGAAGCATGGCGAAGGCCCTGCGTAGCGCAGCGTCTCGATATGCCGAAGGCGACAAGGCTGTTTGACTAACGTGGGTTAACTGGCGTTACGGCCATTGCGATGAGGAGTGAGGCTGCGGGCAGAGCCGCATCAAGCGGCCTCGTGCCGAGGCGTTACCGCGCCGCTCAACGCGCGGGAGAACCACGGAACGGCGTCAGGCCTCAGGCTATTCATTGACGACTGATCTGTATTAGCGCGTCGTCCGGATACGCCGGCGCCGCGCCGGAACGCGACAGTGGAAATGACGACCACTTCGCAGGCGACAATCTTTCCCGTCGCCGACCGAGAGTGACGACCGTTACGCGAAGCAAAATTCTGTATCGCAAACATACAGTCTGCATCACCGTTGAGTTTAACATTCATGGCAAATCGGCCTCGACAACGTCGGCTCGGCGTACCCGAAAAATGTTGCTGACGGCTCTGCCTCTTTTTCCTAATTACCAAAGATTTTTTCTCTCCCGATTTGAGACTGCATTGTTCGCTGATCGAAGCGCTATGGACAGGGAGTTCGGCAACTTTGTGACCGTTCCTGCCGATAGGTGATTTAGACGCGCATCGCGCCGGGATCCCTCAGGAATATGCACGCCGAATTTTGTAATCAATATTTTGGTAAATCGCAATTAATATTATTAACTTAATTTAATAAACATAAATCAATAAGATAATACTGACGCATATTAGCAGGCGCGCAGATTTTAGATTCAGCGCCTTTGCCTGG
>NZ_JBFTLD010000120.1:0-19412 GCF_056396265.1 Allobosea sp. 05T422_2
GTCTGGTGGACAGGCGGCGCGCAGTCGACACAGCTGCTGCAAAGCGGCGAGGTCGACATGCTGCCGGGCTGGAACGCGCGCCTGCAGGCCGCGATCGACGGCGGCACGCCCGCCAAGATCGTCTGGAACCAGGGGCTCTATTCGATCGAGGGCTGGGGCCTGCCGAAGGGCGGACCCAAGGCCGATGTCGCCCGCCAGTTCATCCGCTTCTGCTCGGACCCCAAGGCGCAGGCCGTCTTCACCGAGGTTCTCGCCTACGGCCCGACCAATCTCGACGCCTATCAGACGATTCCCGCCGAGCGCGCCAAGGTCCTGCCGACCTCGCCGGAGAATCTGAAGCTGATGGCCATCGCCAACGAGGATTGGTGGAGCGCCAATCGCTCCAAGGTCACCGAACGCTTCAACTCCTGGCTCCTGGCCTGATCCGATGGCGACGAGCGCAGGCATGACCGCGACCCAACCGAAGACGGCCAAGCTCGTCGTCGAGGGCCTGTGCAAGCGCTACGGCGCGACCACCGCCCTCGAGCCGAGTTCGCTCAGCGTCGCCGAGGGCGAGTTCCTCACCTTGCTGGGGCCTTCGGGCTCCGGCAAGACCACCCTGCTGCAGCTCATCTGCGGGCTGGTCGAGGCGAGCGAGGGGCGGGTGGTGATCGACGGCCGCGACCAGTCGGCCACGCCGGTTCACCAGCGTGATATCGGGCTCGTTTTCCAGCATTATGCGCTGTTCCCGCACCTGACCGTGGCCGAGAACATCGCCTTTCCGCTGAAGATGCGGGGATGCGCGAGCGCGGAGGTCGCAAGCCGTGTCGCGGCGACGCTGGACATGGTGCATCTCGGCCATCTCGCCGGGCGGTTCCCGCGCGAATTGTCCGGCGGCCAGCAGCAGCGCGTCGCGCTGGCGCGCTGCTTCGTCTACCAACCCTCGATCATCCTGATGGACGAACCTCTCGGCGCACTCGACAAGAAGCTGCGCGAGCACATGCAGATCGAGATCAAGCGGCTGCACCGCGAGAGCGGCGCCACCATCGTCTATGTCACGCATGATCAGGAAGAGGCGCTCGCGATGTCCGATCGCATCTGCCTGATGAACCATGCGAAGATCGAGCAGCTCGGCACGCCGCGCGACATCTACGAGCGCCCGCGCACGGCGTTCGCGGCCGATTTCATCGGCATCTCCAACATCTTCCGCGGCCGCGGGGACGGCAATGGCACGATCGAGACGGTGCATGGGCGCTTCGCCCTGCCGAGCGGCGCGCGCTGCCAGAGCCAGGACGCCGCCCTCGTCATCCGCCCGGAAAACCTGCATCTCGGCGCCCAGGACGGCAACGCCGTGAACGGCTGCGTCCGCGAGGTGGTCTATGCGGGCTCCGAGACCCGCGTCATCGCCGCGCTCGACGACGGCAGCCCGCTCGTGCTGCGCCTGGGGCCCGACGACGTGGTGCCCGGGATCGACGAGAGGATCGTCGCCGGCTGGGCGCGCGACAAGGCGGTACTGGTCGCATGAGTGCGGTGACCCTCAGCAGCGCGCCCGCGCGCCCGGCCAGGCTGCGCCTCAGTGCGCTCTGGCTGGCGGTACCCGGCCTGTTGTTCCTGGCCGTGTTCTTCGTCTATCCGGTTGCGCAACTGCTCGGCCTGAGCATCGTCGATCCGGAGAGCGGGGCCTTCTCGGCCGGCGCCTATCAGCGGATCGCCGCGACGGATGTCTATCTGCGCGTGCTCGGCATCACCTTCCGCATCGCCGGCTGGACGGCGCTGTGGTCGCTGCTGATCGGATACCCGCTCGCCTACTGGATCGCGCGCCTGCCGAACATGTTTCGCGGCCGCATGCTGCTCTTCGTCATGGTGCCGTTCTGGACGAGCTATCTCGTCAAGACCTTCGCCTGGATGATCGTGCTCGGGCGCAACGGCATCATCAATTCGCTGGTGACCGGCTCCGGCATCGTCGACGAGCCCTTGCCCCTGCTGCACAACCAGTTCGGCGTCATGGTCGGCATGGTGCACGCCATGGTGCCGCTGGCGGTGATGACCATGCTCCCGGTGATGGCCGGAATCGACCGGCGCCTCGTCCAGGCGGCGCAGACGCTCGGGGCCGCGCCGGCGCGCGCCTTCTGGCTGGTCTATTTCAAGCTCTCGCTGCCGGGCGTGGCCGCGGCCGGCCTGCTCGTCTTCATTTCCTCGCTCGGCTTCTTCATCGTGCCGGCCTTCCTCGGCGGGCGGCAGGAGACGATGCTCGCGCAGCTCATCATCACGCAGGTGCAGGAGCTGCTGAACTGGTCCTTCGCCGGGGCATTGTCGGCGATGATGCTGGTGGCAGCCCTGGTCTCCTGCCTGATCTACGATCGGCTCTTCGGGCTCTCGACCATCGCCGGCGGTTCGGCCCAGGTCAGCACCGGTCGTATCCGCGACCTCGGCCTTGCGATCCTCTCGGCCGTCGCCACCCTGTCGGGCCATCTCGCCAGGCTGGCGCAAACCCTGCTCGGCAAGCGCGTCTGTGCCGGGCTGCTGCCCGGCTTCTGCTGGCTCGTCATCGCCTTTCTGGTGCTGCCGACGCTGCTCGTCATCCCGCTCGCCTTCACCTCGTCGCAGTTCCTCGAGTTTCCGCCGCCCAGTTATGGCCTGAGCTGGTTCCAGACCTATTTCAGTTCGCCGCTCTGGATCCAGGCGACGATCCGCTCCTTCGCGGTTGCCTTCGTCACCGCGCTCGCGGCGACCGCGATCGGCGGCTTCGCGGCTCTGGCGCTGGCTAACAGCCGCACGCGCTGGGGCGGGCTGATCTTCGCGCTCTTCCTCGCGCCGATGATCGTGCCGCGCATCGTCGTCGCGGTCGGGCTGTTCTATCTCTTTGCGCGGCTGGGATTGATCGCGACCGATCTCGGCCTCGTCATCGGCCATACCGTGCTGGCGATCCCCTTCACGCTGGTCACCATCGCCGCCGTGCTCAAGACCTATGACCAGCGCCTCGACCAGGCGGCCGCGACGCTCGGCGCCAACCGGCTGCGCACCCTGACMGGCGTCACCATCCCGCTGGTGAAGGGTGGTCTCGTCGCCGCCTTCCTCTTCGCCTTCATCACCTCCTTCGACGAGCTGACCATCGCGATCTTCGTCTCGGGCGGGGTCAAGACGACGCTGCCGAAGCAGATGTGGGACGACATGATCCTGCAGCTCAACCCGACGCTGGCAGCGGTCTCCGTGGTCGTCTTCATCGTGGTGACGACGATGCTGCTCATCGCGGAACGCTTCCGCTCCCCTTCCTGATCGACCGAACCAGCGACCGAGCATGACCTCCTTCGATGATGACGGCTTTGTAGGCCTTCTGACCGCGCGCGCCGCGGCCGAGCCGGACCTTGTCTATGCGCGCTTCTGCGGCGAACCGGTGAGCTATGCCGGGATCGAGCAGCGCTCCGCCGCCTTCGCGGTGAATCTCAGGGCGCGCGGCATCAAGCCGGGCGACCGGGTCGCCGTGATGATGCGCAACTCGATCGCCACGATCGCCGTCGTCTTCGGCCTGGCCAGGGCCGGTGTCGCCTGGGTGCCGGTCAATGCCCAGCAACGCGGCGAGGGGCTGCGCTATCTGCTGACGCATTCGCAGCCGCGCCTCGTCGTCGCCGATGCCGAACTGGCACCGCAGATCGCCGAAGCGATGGCCTCGGAAGCGGCGTTGCCGCAGCTCCTGCATGCGCCCGGCGGCGAACTCGACGCCGTCCTGGCCCGCAACGAACGCTTCGACGAGCCGGCGCCCTCCGCCGATGCCGTCTTTGCCATCATGTACACATCCGGGACGACGGGGCGGCCGAAGGGCGTGGTCGTCTCGCATCGCATGTTGCGGCTGGCGGCGGAAAGCGTCGGCCGCCTGTCCGACGCAAGGCCGGGCGAGGTCTTCTTCGTCTGGGAGCCGCTCTACCATATCGGCGGTGCGCAGCTCCTGCCGCTGCCGATGATCCGCGGCATCACGCTCGCCATGGTCGAGCGCTTCAGCGCCAGCCGCTTCTGGGCCCAGGTCCGTGAGGAGGGCGCGAGCCATATCCACTATCTCGGCGGCATCCTGCAGATCCTGCTCAAGCAGCCGCCTTCGCCGCTCGATCGCGAGCATGGCGTGCGGATCGCCTGGGGCGGCGGTTGCCCGCCCGAGATCTGGCCGCAATTCCGCGACCGCTTCGGCATCGGGATCCGCGAGTGCTACGGCATGACCGAGGCCTCGAGCCTGACGACCTGCAACGTCGCCGGCGTGCCCGGCTCGGTCGGCCGGCCGATGCCCTGGTTCACGGTGAAGCTGCTGGACGGGGAGGGCAGGCCGGTGGCGACCGGCGAGCGCGGCGAGATCGTGATCGAGACCAGCATCCAAGGCGCGATCTTTCCCGGCTATCTCGACAATCCCGAGGCGACGGCGAAGGCGTTGCGCGAGGACGGTTTCCATACCGGGGACCTCGGTTCGTTCGATGCCGACGGCAACCTCTATTTCCACGGCCGGATGACGGACAGCGTGCGCTGCAGGGGCGAGAACGTCTCGGCCTGGGAGGTCGAGCATGTCGCCGCCGAGCATGAGGCGGTCGAGGATTGCGCGATGATCGGCGTGGCGGCGGATGTCGGCGAGCAGGACATCAAGCTCTTCGTCAAGCCGCGCGACGGCAAGGTCATCGATCTCCAGGGGCTGTCCAACTGGCTCGGCAAGCGCCTCGCCCCTTACCAGAACCCGCGCTACATCGCCGTCGTCGACGAGTTCGAACGCACGGCGAGCCAGCGCATCATGAAGCACAAGCTCTCGCCCCGGCTCGACGACTGCTGGGACCGGGGTGCCACCGCGATGAGACACTGACATGGCCGGCTGCGATATCCTGATCTCGGGCACCGGCGGCTTCGCCGCGCGCATCGCCTTCGACATCGCCGCGACGGCCGACGAAGCTGTCGAGGTCATCATCGCCGGGCGCAATCGCGAGCGGCTGAACTGGCTGCGCACCGCCGCGAATGCCCGTGCCGCGCTGTTTGGCAAGAAGGCGCGCTTTCGGACGCACGCCATCGATCTCCTGGCGCCCGATGCCTCGGACGCGCTGCTCGCGGCGACGGACCCCCGCATCGTCGTGCAGGCGGCCTCGATCCAGACATCGCAGGTCATCGCCCAGAGCGGCAACGCCTGGACGCAGCTCGTCGCCGAAGGCGGCCTGAGCGCGACCGCCGTCTTCCAGGCCCTGATCAGCGCGCGCGTCGCAGCCGCCATCACCGCCCGCGGCAAGCCGGTCACGCTGGTCAATTGCAGCTTTCCCGATGTCGTCAACGGCATCATCGTCACGCTCGGCCACGCCGTCGCCTGCGGCATGGGCAATGTCGCGATCCTCTCCAACGTCTTCGGCGGCTCGGCCGCCACGCCACCGGGGGTCGATCTCAAGGTCCTCGCGCACTACCAGAATCTGGCCGCCTGGCGCCGCCGGCCCGAGGAACGCGGCGGGCGGGCGCCACGCGTCTGGCTCGACGGCGCCGAGGTCGCGGATGTCTACGGGCGTTTCGCCGATATCCAGCTMACCCCCGAGCCGGTCATCGAAATCTCGGGGGCGAGCGGCGTTCCCATGCTGCTCGCCATGGCGGCCGGCAGGCCGTGGCGCGGCCATGTGCCCGGCCCGAACGGGCTGCCGGGCGGCTATCCCGTGCGGCTGAGCGACGGGGCGCTCGAACTCGACCTTCCCAGCGCTGTCGCCAAAGCCGAGGCGATTGCCTGGAACGCCTCATTCGAGGAGGAGAACGGTCTCGTCGTCTCGCCGCAAGGCCATGTCAGCTTCACCGGCATCCTCGGCGACAGGCTCGCCGACCATGTTCCGGCGCTTCGCAAGGGCTTCCCGGTCCGGGAGCTGGAAACGGTTTGCGAGGACCTGCTTCAGCTGCGCTCCGCCCTAATGCAGGTCTAGAACATGCTGCGGAAATGGGGCAACGAAATTCTCTAAGCTACTGGAGTTGATCCAGTTTTCTGCGTTCGGCCGATCTCGTCCAAACGCAGCGTGATCGAGCCTGCCTCGATCGGGGATCGCGCGCCGCCGCGCCTTGCCCGGGGCGCCGACGCGCCAGGTCCGCCCGGCAGCGCCTCGACCTGGACCCCCAACACCTCATCATGGGAATGATCCGCAGCATCGCCTGCACGGCGTCGAGGAGCAGTTCCCTGGGCGGGGGTGACTTGCGAGACGAGGATGGTCTTTGCGCTGCGCGCGATCAGGGTGGCCCGGCTCGCCATCTCCAGCGGAAGAGAGCGCGAGCAGCAGCGATCAAGCTCGGGCATGGCGCCGATGTCGGGATGGCCATCTTTTTGCAACATGCTCTGGCGGCGGGCGACGCATGAGAACGCGAATGCCCTGACCATGCCGTGTTCGTCGCCCATTCATACCGAGTGAGGAGGTCCCGATGACCGGCCAAGCCAGCAACCCGAGCCTCGATTCCCGCCTCGGCGAGGTGACGGAGCGCATTGTCCGGCGCTCCCGCGACACGCGCCGGCGCTATCTCGACCGGCTGGCCGCAGCCGCCGAGGCCGGACCGCGCCGCCAGCGGCTCGGCTGCGCCAACCAGGCGCATGGCTTTGCCGCCTGTGCGCCACACGACAAGGCGATGCTGCGCTCCGGCGCGGGCGCCAATCTCGCCATCGTCACCGCCTATAACGACATGCTCTCGGCGCATCAGCCCTATGAGCGCTTCCCCGAGCTGATCCGCGCCACGGCGCGGGCGGCAGGCGGGGTCGCGCAGGTCGCCGGCGGCGTGCCCGCCATGTGCGACGGCATTACCCAGGGCGAGGCCGGCATGGAGCTGTCGCTGTTCTCGCGCGACGTCATTGCGCTGTCGACCGCGGTTGCGCTGTCGCACCAGAGCTTCGATGCGGCCGTGTTTCTCGGCATCTGCGACAAGATCGTCCCTGGCCTGATCATCGGTGCGCTGTCCTTCGGCCACCTGCCGGCGGTGTTCATTCCGGCTGGCCCGATGACGTCGGGCCTCTCCAATGACGACAAGGCGAAGGCGCGCCAGCTTTTCGCCGAGGGCAAGGTCGGCCGCGAGGCCCTGCTCGAGGCGGAGGCGCAATCCTATCACGGCCCCGGCACCTGCACCTTCTACGGCACCGCCAACACCAACCAGATGGTGATGGAGATCATGGGGCTGCACCTGCCGGGCGCCTCCTTCGTCAATCCCAACACGCCGCTGCGCGATGCCCTGACCCGGGCGGCGACCGAGCGGGCGATGGCGATCACCGCGCTCGGCAACGACTATATTCCGGTCGGGCGGATGCTGGACGAGCGCGCCTTCGTCAATGGCGTGGTCGGCCTGCATGCCACCGGCGGCTCGACCAACCACACCATGCATCTCGTCGCGATGGCGGCGGCGGCGGGCATCCAGCTGAGCTGGGACGATTTCTCCGACCTCGCCCAGACGACGCCGCTGCTGACCCGGATCTATCCAAACGGCAAGGCCGACGTGAACCATTTTCATGCTGCCGGCGGCATGGGCTTCGTCATTCGCGAATTGCTCGGGGCAGGGTTGCTGCATCGCGATGTCGAGACGGTCTGGGGCAGCGGGCTCGACGCCTATGTCCAGGAGCCCGCGCTCGGTGCCGACGGTGCGCTGACCTGGCGCGACGGCGCCGAAAGCAGCGGGGACGAGACGGTGCTGCGCGGCACCAAAGCCCCGTTCCAGCCGACCGGCGGGCTCACGGTTCTGACCGGCGATCTGGGCCGGGCGGTGATCAAGACCTCGGCCATTGCCAGGGAGCGCCATGTCATCGAGGCCCCGGCCCGGATCTTCCACAGCCAGGAGGCCCTGCAGGCCGCCTTCAAGGCCGGCGCGCTCACGGGCGACCTCGTCGCGGTGGTGCGTTTCCAGGGGCCGCGGGCCAATGGCATGCCCGAACTGCACAAGCTGATGCCGCCGCTCGGCGTGCTGCAGGACCGCGGGTTCAAGGTGGCGCTGGTCACCGACGGGCGGCTGTCGGGCGCCTCCGGCAAGGTCCCCGCCGCCATCCATGTCACGCCTGAAGCCGTCGAAGGCGGGCCGATCGCGCGGATCCGCGAGGGCGACCTGGTCCGGGTCGACGCGGTGGCGGGAACGCTGACCGTGCTGGTCGATGCTGGGGAATGGGCCGCGCGCACGCCGGCCGAGGCCGATCTCGAAGCCTCGCATTGGGGCGTCGGGCGCGACCTGTTCGCGTCGTTTCGCGCCGCCGTGGGAACAGCCGATACCGGGGCGACGATCTTTTCGGGGGTGTAGACCGTCGGACCGGAGAGCATGTCCGGTCCGATGAGCTAACTCTTTGTCTTTGCGTCGGCTGTCCCGAAAACCGCAATCCAGTTTTCTGGCCGATGCTTGAGCGGGGCAGGGCGCTGGCGTCGCTGCCCCTGAACACTTTGCCCGCCGGCTCCTCAGGGAACTGCCGGCCGCCCTTTGCGTTTTGGCAATCAGGAGCACGGGAATGTGCCATGCCGATGCACTGGTTCACCCCACCCGTTGTGGTTCAAGCCGACCGGCCTGAAGTGACCTATTCGGTCACCCATGTCGAACGAGCTGCAGAGTTCTTGCTTGCCTGGAAAGCGATAGGTGCGGGCCCGAAGTGGCAGGACGCTGTGCGCGCGTGCACCGCAGTGCTCAACGGTGCCGGGACTGTTGGTCATGCTCGGGAGACGTTCGAGGAGGCAGCGCGGGAGTGTGGCCGCCTTATCGGGTAGTCAGGCTGCGTCGGCGGAGCTGGCTGCCCCACGAACCGGATCCAATGGAGGCCGCCGGAATCTCTCGCGTCTACGAGCGTTTAGCTCTGTACCTCACATGAACACTGGCCCGCTGCTCCACAGGGAGGCGGGCCTTTTTTGGGGTTGTCGACGGCTGCGGGAAAAATGGGCGACCCGCTATAAGCGGTCAACAGCAGTTGCGCCCCTCTCACTCGTCACTTGGCCGGGTGATGGAATTCCGGAGCTGTGAGGGGGGAACTGGCGTTAGCCACTGACTGCCGAGGGTCAGTTTCGCCGCGAAAATAGGGGTTCCATCGGCGTAACGGATTCTCATCTCGACGCTGAGATTGTCACTGGTCTGGATATGCTCTGTGATGATGTCGCCGAGGCTGGAAAGTGCTGAAAGGCGCGCGGCCGCGTGATCTTCCAGGTCAATCCCTTCGTCGTCCGCCACCAGTTCGGTGTTGATCTCGATGTCGAAAAAATACTGAGCCATGCAGACTCAACCGCGCCACCGTCGGCTGGTTCCCGGCCCTCCGCGCGTTCAATTCGTTGCATTATGACCACGGTTGCGCACGACCGCTCGGGCCGCAGCTTTCCGCGCTTGTGTTCTTTTTAAATGTTTTAAACTGTGAGCATCGCAGGGGAGAATGCGATGCCGTTTCGTTCCATCGTGGCCACACCGGAAGAACTCGCCCTGATTGTGGCAGCGTTCGAGAAGGCTTGGAGCGAGATCGATGCGCGAGGATCGTTCGACGTTTTGAAGGCCGCCGGCCAGCGTGAGCGCCTTGGCTACATCGTCGCCGGATTGTGGTCGGCGGGCGAAACGATCGATCTGGCCAAACTCGCTGTACTACGGTTCGATGAGACCGCTATGGCTGACGCTCTCGAACGCCAGACGGTCATCCCGAACAAACCCTGACACATTGGTGATGCTGCACGGAACTCGGCGCTTCGCGATGGGTTCGCTATCGCGTGGGGGCGTCGTCCACATCCGGCGCCGTCACGGCCTAAGGGCCCCGCTGCTCCCGCCGGATCAGCGAGGCCCCCTGTCAGCCCTTCGTCTTGATGAGGCGAAGCCGCTCGATCTGAACTTTCAGCGCGGCAACGGCGGCCGCGCCGCGAATGCCCCTGATGCCTTGGCTTTCGCGGTCAGGGGCGCCGGGGACGCCGTCCAGGATTTCGGCACGCTTCGCCTCGGGCAGGGAGAGCAGGTATTCCACCTCGCATTCGTGCCGCCACTCCCCGGAATCCGAGAGAACCTCTCGGCCGAAGAGATGGGACCAGACAACGCGAGGGGAGGAGCCGGGCACGGTGAGCCTCCAGGGTTGCCCCCAGGCCGGTCGATCGCAATGTCTTCATCGACGMAGGCACCGCATCCTGCTTGGGCTTAATCGTGAGGCTGGTCTCTGGTTCCGTCAAGGAACGATTCCTCCGGGCCCGGCGTTCTCCTGACGTGATGACGAAGCTGCTGCGCGCGCGCACCGTTTTCTGCGATCCCGTTCCGGCGCCGAGGCGCTAATAGGCGCCGTCATTGCGCGGCGTAAAGTTCCGCGCCAGGCTTACCTCGTCGACGCTCCGCTCCCCCGCATCGAGCCGTGCCTCGCCACGCTTGCGACCAAGCCGCCCACCGGTGAAGCGACCGCATCTCAGTCCTCGCGGAACCCATCTCAGAATGAGCCGGCGGGCCGCTGCCGTCCGGAATCGGACCCATTGGAGACATGTGAAGATCGGCGTCTGGTGCCCGTGGTTGGCCCCATTGCCGACATCTGCAGGGTCCGCTTGCAGGTAAAGTGACTGAAGACAGCGTAAGGACGGCCGGGTTTGGCAGACTCGCGAGGTCCCGCCCCGGCTCGGAACCAATCGTATGACCTGCGTATGAAATGTCGGCAGGCGCCGCGCCTACCAGGTGACGCGCAGGCCGAGATTTCCCTTGATGCCGCGGCGATGGTCGCCGCCGATATTGCTGGTGTAGCTCGCCGCCGCGTAGACACCGACGTTCGGCATCACCTGGGCCGCGACGCCGCCGCCCAGTTCGAGCGAGCTGTAGCCGAAGCCGGTTGCAATCGGCGTGACGTTGAAGGTTGCCGTGTCGCTGCCCGAAAACGTGCGCCAGAGATTGGCGAGGAGATAGGGTTTCAGCGTCATCCCGCCCAGTGCCCAATCGCCGGTGAGCCGCGCGCCGATTCGCCCGGTCAGCGCATCGTCGGGCGAAAAGCGGACCGCGGAGAAGCGATCTCGCTCCGTTCCGAACGAGACCGATTGCCAGATCAGTTGCGCCTGCGGCTCGAGCGCCAACCCGGCACCGATCTGGATGGGATAGCCGGCCTCGAGCGAGCCGGTGAGACCAGCTCCGTCGGCGCTCATCCCGATGCCGCGGGTCGAGCGCGGATCGCCATCGAACCAGGAGGCCAATAGCACCGCGTCGACATACCAGCGTGACGGACCGATATGGGTCCAGTAGGCGCCGAGGCTGGTTGCATCCATCGTCAGCTTGCCGACCAGCGCCCGCTGCTGGGCGAGAGCGAAGCCGCGGGCGTCGAGATCGGCGCTGGCGAATCCGAGGAACAGGCCAAGCCGGTCGCGGTGGCCAKCATAATCCCAGCCGAAGA
The DNA here is from genome assembly GCF_056396265.1 of Allobosea sp. 05T422_2. Lineage (NCBI taxonomy): Bacteria > Pseudomonadati > Pseudomonadota > Alphaproteobacteria > Hyphomicrobiales > Alloboseaceae > Allobosea > Allobosea sp. 05T422_2. The sequence continues at coordinate 11,294 of NZ_JBFTLD010000120.1, forward strand.
GATCCTGACCGGCCTGGAAGCCGCCGAGATTGCCCTTCATCTCGGGCGAGAGCAGGCCTGAGCGACGCTCTTCGGCACGGCGACCGAAGACGCGGCCCCAGGCGCCCGGAAGCGCACCCGAGCCGAGGAGCAGGGCCTGATCGCCCTGGCGCTCGTGAAAGGTCCCGAGCGTCGCCAGGCCGAGCTGGCGCGCCACACCGGGCAACAACGTGTAAAGCGCCGCTTCGGGGCGGAAGAGAGGGATGGGACTGCCGGGAGGCGTCACGCCGGGCGGCGCAGGTCCGACCGGGGGCGTCACGCCGGKGGGCGTCGGGAGGAACTGGTTTCGCAGGAACCAGTCATTCTCGGTGCCGGGCGTAACGCCACCCTGGAACAGGAGATACTCGTAGGCGCCAGCCGCGACGACGCCGCCGAGCGCGAAAGCACCGGGGTCGGTGGTTCCGCCATTCACCGCGCTGACCACCTGGATGCCGTTGCCTGTCGTCAATTCGCCGGTCCCGCCAGCATTGGTGACGGTGATGAGGGAATTGCCGGTCGCCGAGCCGCCATTGATAACGAGGCGATCGGARGGCGAGCCGTCAGTTCCGAGGACAGTGTTCAGCCCTATCGTGCCGCCACTTCCCGTATAGCTCGGCGTCGTCAGGAGTGTGCCGGGCGCAGTGTCCGTGCCCATACTGACGAGGCCCGCATTGGCGACGCTCGGAATGACGTGGCTGAAACCGTTGAGATCGAGCGTTCCGCCGCTTGCRACCGTCAYGGCCGAGTTYGGGCTGAGCGYGYTCAGYCCACCGGCCCGCAACGTGSCYCCGSTGACGTTCGTTGCGCCCCCATAGCTGTTGGCAGCGGTGAGCGTGGTCGTGMCCGCAAGCACATTGACCGTGCCATTGCCGCTGATCGCCGACGCAAACGCGTAGTCGGAGGAGGTATGATTGAAGTTGACCGTACCGGTGCCAACGCCAAAAGCGACGCTCGGGGCCCTCACTRTGCCGGGCGCCGCCGCCGGATTGCCCGCGCCCGCGCCGATGTTGAGTGTGCCAGTCGATCCGGTATTCGCCGCGATCACGACAGAAGGCGCGGCGACGACGCCGCCATCCGCAATCGTCAGCGCGCCAGTGCCCAGATTGCCAATCCTGATCCCCGCAATGTCGCTCCAGAAGGAGCCTGCACCAGTCACGGTCACGGTACCGCGCGACCCTGCACCGTTGCCGATATTGGTGACGAGGGGGGTGATATCGAGGACCGTCCCGCCATTTGCAATCGTGAGTGTGCCGGTGCCGAAACTCCCGATATTGAGCCCGCCCTGTGGGCCGTTGATCCAGCTGGAGCCCCGGCCGGTCACCGTCACCGTGCCCGTCGAGCCCGCAGACTGTCCAATCGAGCCTCCGGCGCTGCTCGCCGCAGTACCGTCTTGAGCCGTGCCGCCGTCTTGAATGATGAGAGTGCCGGTCCCCAGGCCGCCGACCACCAGGGGGTCAATATTCGTCCAGCTGGAGCCCGGGCCGGTCACGATGACCGTGCCCACCCCGCCGGAAAGATTCCCGATCGTCCCGAGCTCATTGGTCAATGTCCCGCCGTTCTGGATCGTAAGCGTACCCGTCCCGTTTGCACCGACKGACAGATTGTTAGCCACGGCGCCCGGGCTGCTGATCACCGTCCCATTCGGCGTCACAGTGTTGATGATTGCGTCGTCGGTCCGCCTGGGAAAAGTAGAATCCCAGTTGCCACTAAAGAACCAATCGGAGGTGAACCGTCCGGTCCAGTTGCGCGTCTGGGCGTGTGTCGAAACCGTCGATGCTGCGAGAAGCGCGATCGTCGCCAGCGCCGTCGATAAGCCAAATCTGACACTGCGTGCCGGCAACGCCGCGCGCCGCATAAACCGCGCGACAAGCCAACGCCTTCGATCGTTCGCGCCGGAGTCCGGCAGCACACGCCCCCAATCCATGGCCGCCCCTACGTGTGGCCCGCGGCGTGATCAGTCGATGATCGCAACGCGAGCTCAGTCAGAAGTCAGAATCGAATTTGGCTACGGCGTAACGTGGTGATCAGAGAAAGCGCCAATGACATCTACAAAATGTTTACGTCGGCGCGATGAGCGCGAATGCGGGCCCAAATATTCAAGGGCCTGTTGCACGAACGCCGCGGTTTCCGTTCGTATACTGCTGATATCACGGACCGGAATTTATTGTCGCCGCAATTACTGGTCCACCTGAGGCGGGCACTGCGATTGTCGGGAATACGTCGCGACCTGCCGCCGAGCTTCAATCTGCCCGCGTCCGCTTCAAGGCAACCCGCCAATGTCTGGTKGTGGCGTGATGGGGGGCAATGCGGCAGCACATGCGAAGGTCAACAATCCACCCTTCTCAGTCGTTGGTGGCGAGCCTCCGCACTTGCGGAATCGGACCGAGGCTGTGTGCAAACGCGCTGACGGCGTTTGAGCGACGAGCGGCGTGAACGCGTGACGAGATCGGGTTCAGGCGCGGATCGCTTCCATCAGCGACTTGGCACCGATGATGGCGATGACGCGTTTGAGGTTATAGGCGAGGACGTGGAGCCCGATCTCGGTCTTCACGTTGGGCAAGTGCCTCGTCAGGAAGTGCGTCGATCCCATCCAGGCCTTGATCGTGCCGAAGGGGTGCTCGACGAGCCGCCTTCGCAGGCGCATGACGCCGGGCGTCAGGTCCATCCGCTGCTGAAGGGCGTCGATGAGCGCCTCGTGCTCCCAGTGGGTCACGCGCCGCTCGACGCTGGGTGTGCACTGAGCCTTGAGGGCGCAAGCCTGGCAACTGGCACGATCCCAGTAGCGGTGGAGCGTCATGCCCCGCTCGACCGTGGTCATATGGCGCGGCAGCAGCGCGCCGGATGGGCAGCGATAGACGTCCTGCTCGGGCAGATAGACGAAGTCCTGTTTGCCGAACCGCCCCTCAGCCTTGGCGCCGGAGGTCAGCGGCTTGGGCAGATAGGGCGTCACGCCCAAGGCCTCGCAGGAACGGATCTCCTCGCCGGAGAAGTAACCGCGGTCGGCCAGCGCATCGAGCTTTTCCACGCCCATGACGTCTTTGGCCTTGGCGGCCATGGTTGCGAGCTGTTCGCGGTCGCTGCCGGTCATCACCACGTCGTGGGCGACGATCAGGTGATGCTCGGCTTCCACCGCGGACTGGACGTTGTAGCCGACGATCCCGCTGCCGCGTCCGCTGGTGGCCATCGAGCGAGCATCCGGATCGGTCAGCGAGACCTGACCGTCCGGCGCGGCCTCGACCCGTGCCTCCATCGCCTGAAGCAACTTCATCTGCTCGCGCAGCCGCTCGACCTTCTCCGTCAGCCGTTCCGAACGTGCCTCGGCGGCCTCGCCCTCCTGGCGGTCGGCCGTGTCGAGGTCGCGCAGGTAACCGGCGATGTGCTCGGCGACCTGCTCCAGGCGCTTCTGGAGCTTGTAGGCCGTGAAGTTCTTGTCGCGGCTGTTCACCGCTTTGAACTTGCTGCCGTCAATCGCGACCAGGGCGCTCCCGAACAGACCGATCTGACGGCACAGCACCACAAACTGCGCGCAAGCGGCCTGGATGGCCGGGCCATTGTCCTTCCGGAAGTCGGCGATCGTCTTGTGGTCAGGCGCCAGTCGGCCGGTCAGCCACATCAGCTCGACATTGCGCTGAGCCTCGCGCTCCAAGCGGCGGCTGGACTGGACCTTGTTCAGGTAGCCGTAGATGTAGAGCTTCAGCAGCGTCGCCGGGTGGTAGGCTGGCCGCCCCGTCGCCGCCGGTGTCAGGCCCTCGAAGTCCAGCGCCCTCAGGTCCAGTTCGTCGACGAAGACGTCGACCACCCGCACCGGGTTCTCATCGGCCACATAGTCGTCAAGACAATCAGGAAGCAGCGTCGGCTGGCGCCGGTCAGAACCTTGGACGAAGCGGCTCAACTCCCTCCCGACTGCAACGTCAGGAGTCTAACTCAACAGCGCGTTTTCACACAGCCTCGACCCGTAGCAGAAGTGAAAGGATCATGGGCTAGCTGGATTTCATGATCTATTGGCTGGACGATCGGCCGATCGAGTGGAGCTGCGAATGTCCAGTCCCTGGATGCCCAACCCCTTGAAGCCGTCGACGCCGATCGGTCGGCTTAAACTCGTGCTGGCCGCGATTTTTGCGGGTGTAATGTCCATGATCGGGTTCCGATATGCGCCAATGTATGCAGACCCGGCCTTTCAGCCGACTGGACGTTGGGCGCGCATGGCAGACTGGGAGCCCTTTTGGAGGGGGGCATACGCTGCGATCGGGGCTGCGTTCTTTGCGCAGATGGCGGTTGTTTTGTTACTTTTAGCGATGAGGCGCGCCACACCGAAGCAAGCGTCCGAAGCGAAGAGAGAGCATAGCAGGGTGCAGGCCGGTAAGACACCGCGCTCGGACGCGGAACGTCCGTAGCCGACCCTTCTCGGACTCTGTCCCCATCGCCACCCGGCGTCCGGAATGCGCGGAAAAGGAGACATGCGCCCAGCGTCACGCGCCGTGCCTCTCCCGCACGGCGCGGAGGAATGCCCCCAAAAGCGCGCGCGCCGGAGACGCCGCTGTTCCCTCGAAGTTTCGCTCAAACTCATTCCCGGAACGGATCACCGCCGTGCAACTCGGACAAGCTTTCTTCTGCCCACTGGCCTGCCACTCGAAATCGGGCAGCTTCCACTGGACAAGAGTACGCGGCGCGAGGTGCCGAGCTATGGTGCGCGCGCCCGGCTTGCGGTGGTGGTCGGCGGCAAGTTCAACGGGCCGAATGACAAGCCGCTGGCGCTGACCGACCAGCGAGTTGTTCGGGCTGCGGCACGCAATCGACAGGACCGAAGCGGATTGCACGCGCAGGGCGTGTTTCGTCAACAGAATGGCGGGAATCAACAAAACGCGGCGGGATGAACAGGATACCTAGCCTGCGCCTTAAAATGAAAGAGCGACTACATGAATGCCATCAGCGCTTGGCTCGCACGCTGGAGCGCCCTGCCGGTCTCGACGCAAATCTTTCTTGCCGCCTGCGCGTTCCTTACTGGCCTCGGCGCATGGTGGAGCATCGATCAGCTCTCATACCTATCACGGTACAATATGTGCATGGCGTTCGAGAAGAAATCTTCCGCCCAATACTCATACGCCGACAGGCGTTGCATCAGCGCCGCCGGCCGTCGCGGTTAGGGGTTAAGCTGGTCCGAATTTAACACCGACAATTACTTGCGCCGTTCACGACGCAACGTTGCGGTGACTGTTCGACTGGTCGATCGTGATTCAGCAGAGGACGGCGAACCAACGCGTTCGCAGGTAGGCGCTCAGCGAGAACGGATGAAAGCCGGAACCAGATGCTGACGCGCGATGAAATCTGGATCTTGCACCTGTTTCGGCCAGACAGGGGCTGCGTCGAATTGCGGCCGGGCAAGGCGCGCGAGGAACTGATCCGGAAAGGTCTGATCGAGTGGACGCCCGCGCCAGCGTGGGGGGCGTCAACACCTACGCGCTCACTGAGCGCGGACGGGCGATCATGGGCGTCCTGCCGAAGTCGGCAGACTGATTAGCTGAGAAGATTAGGGCGAAGAAGCCGAGTTGAAGGCGACCGATCAAAGTCAGCTTTCAAACCGACATCGAAAGGGCAGAATCGACCCCATGTGAGACATTCGCGGCCAAGCAAGCCGAGGGTGAGGTTGGCCTTTTCTGGACATCTAGGATGTCCGCTTCTGGGCAATCAGCCCAGAGGGCCGCGTCGGAGGGCACTGTCACCACTTAACGCGGCGAATGCTGCCCCTGCTCGGCAGCTCGCTTGGCTTTCGCTGGGCGTGTCGACTTCTTCTCTTCAGCCGCGTCAGACTCGACCTGCTCAATCATTATCGCCAGCGCAGCAAGGGTAATTTCCTTCTTCTTAGCGTCGGGATGCTTCTTGCGAATGGCAGAGAGCAATTCACTCGGATCGCGATAATGATGAGCAAGCTTAAGTATGGTCCTGCCGATTTCTTCATTATTCGAAGCCATGATACCCTCCTGCTCTTGGCTTTATAGAAGGATCCTTCTGCGCCGATAGCGACAGCGCACGAGCTTAGATTGAGGCATAACCGAACTCTCTACCGTTCTTCAGGCGCTTCTGAAACCGCGTCTTCTTGTATTTGGGGTCATTCGTCACTTCCGGGCCGACCCAGGTCGGTAATTCTACAACTTGGCCTTCATGTTCCAACTCGATTTCGGCAATCACGAGACCTTCCAAAGCAGCCTCGTAAACATCGACCATCCATGTCAGGCCGTCATAGGGCACAAGGAAGCGCGTCTTTTCAATAACCTGCCCATTGCAAAGCGTACTCAGCATCTCCTCGGCATCGGCACAGGAAATTTCATATTCGTACTCAGAGCGCGTGGCGCCAACCCGGGGGCCTTTGATCGTCAACCATGCTCGGTTTGCTCCAAGACGAACGCGGACCTTTCCGCCACCGAATTGAGCCAACAGTCCATCACGCAGGTGCTGCTCACTCTTAACCACGCTCCGCCACTGATCGCCCGTTACAAGGAACTTTCGCTCAATTTCAACGTGCATATCGCAACCCTACCGGCGGTCGTTGCGAGAGGACGGGCGTCTACCGCCCGTGTAACGCAAAGCTAGTGTAGGCGCCCTATAAGAGAGCGCCATTCATGTGTGAGTAAAGAAAAAATAGAAATACCGCGCGCCTATGCCGCGAGTGCCGGCCGCGCTCGCCATCCGGGGCTCCGATAGATTGGGACCGGTGTATCGGTAGCGCCCCGGTGCAAAACAACGCCACGCGACGCGTGGCGCGTCCAGTGGGATGTCCGCTTCTGGGCTCCAGGCGAATGTCTGCAATGGCGCGGTCCAACCCTGCGCCGTGACGCCCGCGACCTTCCGCTCACCACCCTTCTCAGACCATGGCGAAGTCCGCTTTGCGGCAAGCTCGCCAACGTCAGGTTTCGAGCGAGCACCTGATCACCGCTCTCGACCCGTCTGAGACATTTGAAGATCAGTCTCTGGCTACCGGGCTCGGTCCCATTCCCGACGCTGACTGCGCCCGCTTTCGGGCCAACCCAGCCTTCGTTTACCTCAGCCTCAGCCTTATTCTCTCAGAGAGCATCCACTCTTGACCCCAGAGTTGACAAGTGGCGGCGCGGCTTCGCCGTCCGACCGGAGCCAGCGGCCTGCTAGTCGCGCGGTTATTTGAGCAGCATTGGGAGGATGGCAAGTGCGGCGAGAGCAAGCACGACCCCGATGCGTAGCCAGATAGCTCTGCGGTTACTCCTCACAAGCATACAACGCTCCCCACGCAACGTTGAACTAGCATGGCAAGTCGCTGCCGACCTGCCTCCCAGCGACGGAGCAAGCCAAGTCCAGAAGTCATCATGGACCCGCCCTTGCGTGGCGCAAGATGCGTTGAGGTTACCGGGGCGTGTCCATTGTCACGACTCCGTCAGCGAGGGGCGTTGTCGTCTCGGGCTGGCCGATTAATGATCGCCCACGCTGATAATCAGGGATGACTCGAACGTGCCGATACTGGTGTGTTTGCGCGACGGCAATGAGCCGTCGCGCAAATCATTCAGCCCTTCGTGACGATTGGCGTCGCAACCGGCGGGGGCGCCTTGCCTTTGCCCTTGCCGACTCCAACGCAGCCGCCTGCCGCAAGCAAAGCGATCGATACAATAACAATAGCCGACTTCGTCATGTGTTGACCCTCGAAAATCGTTGCTACTTTGTTTGATAGAACTTGCTCCGTAACAACGTTTGGTAAAACAGCGGGCAACCGTCCTACACGATGCCGCTGCAACGACCTCCAGCGGTCCCGCCTATTTCCAGCAGGACCGCAGGAGTTCCATTCGCCGCGCGTCAGAACTTGTAGTTCACGCCGACGCGAACGATCCCGCCGCCGCCGCCGCCACTGGTGGTGGCGGTGTAGATTCCGGCCGGGAGCACGCCGCCCGCGGGGTTTTGGAAGACCCGGGTCTGTCGGCCCTCGCCGGTATCGACGTAGAGACCTTCGAGCTTGACCGTCCAGTTATTGGTGAAGGCGTATTCGACGCCGCCGCCGATGGTCCAGCCGGCATTGCTCGTCGTGTTGCCGGTCAGCGGGTTGCTGTTCAGGCCGCCATAGGCCAGACCGCCGGTGATGTAG
>NZ_JBFTLD010000121.1:0-19175 GCF_056396265.1 Allobosea sp. 05T422_2
GTCGAGAGAGGTCCGGCAGCGTCACTCGGCACATCGACCATCAAACCGCCTCCCGCTCTCCATCAGATGGCACGCCTCGTCGGAGGCTCAGCCGTCTTCCATCCCCTAGTTTCTCGCCTGCGCCCGCGCCGCTGCGGTGAGCTGTGCGAAGGTCTTCTGTTGCTGCAGCCATGCGCGGTATTCGCTTTCCGGCTCGACGACGACGCCACCGCGCATGAAGGTATGGCCGGTGCTGCAGAGTTCGGCGCACAGCGCCTCGAACGTGCCGGTACGGGTCGGCGTGAACCAGTAATATGTGACGTTGCCCGGGATCATGTCCATCTTGGCGCGGAACTCGGGCACGTAGAAATCATGGACGACGTCGAGTGAGCGCAGCAGCACCTTCACCGGCTTGTCGAGCAGGAGGTGAAGCTGGTCTCCCTGGATGATGATGTCGTCCTGGCCGCGCGCATCCTTTGGATCGAGGCCAAGCGGGTTCTCGGGGCTGACAAGGGTTACGTCGGTCGCTCCGAGCCGGCCATCGGCGCCGGGCAGGCGATAGCTCCATTGCCATTGCTGGCCCACGATCTCGACCGTTGCGGCATMGGCCGGCACCGTCACGAACTGCTTCCAGACGACGAGGCCAGGCGCCAGCATGGCGGCGACACCGATGCCGGTCCCGATCGCGAGCCACCATTCCAGCCGCTTGTTCTCCGGCTCATAAGCTGCCCGATGTCCTTCGCGATGGCGGAAGCGGAACAGGCAATAGGCCATGAACAGCACCACGGCAGCGAAGACGGTGCCGGTGATCCAGAAGGTGATGATGATGGTGTTGTCGATATAGTGCCAGTTGGAGGCGATCGGGGTCCACCACCATGGGCTTAGCAGGTGGAACGCCACCGAGCCGACCACGACCAGCGCAAGTACGACGGCAACACCCATGGTCAGTCACCCTTGCCTATGGCGGCGATGAACGGGGTCCGGTCGGCGCCGCGACGCGATAGGAGCGTGGCGACGTCGTGAAAGCGGGCTTCTCGTCGGCCCGAGAACGATACCGCCTGCTCATGGCGGTGCCGGGGAGCGGCGAGAACGGGGCAGGGAGAAAGACTGGAGGGATGGCGCAGAGGGATCGMGTGGCGCGGGCTCGGACGAGCGCGTCAACCGGTTTCAAGCGTCGCTTCCTGCTCGCCATCGCCGAACCTCCCGGTTCGTCAGACGATTGCGCGTCACATGTGACGCAAAGCTCCCGCCCAGGCTGCAAAGCGCTCCGCTTCTCAGCCTATGGTCGCTGAATATTGTCCGGCCGCGTTCGCTGGTTGTCAATCGAGGCCGGCGTTGAGCCAGCCGCGCTATCGCCGCACCTGCGCGTCGAAGGCGGCTACTTCTTCTTTCCGTCGGCGTCGAATTGCTTGAGGAAGGCGACGATATCGTCGATCTCCTGATCGGATTTCAGGCCGGGGAACACCATCTTCGTACCGGGGATCTTGGCCTGAGGCGCCTTGATGTAATCGCGGAACGTCGGCTCGTCCCAGGTGATGCCGGAGTTCTTGTTGGCAGCCGAGTAGCTGTAGCCCTCGACGGACCCTGCCKGGCGCCCAATCAGGCCGTTGAGCTTCGGGCCGACCGCATTCCTCGCGGTCTCGCCGATCTGGTGGCAGGCACGACATCGCAGGAAGATCTTCTCGCCGGAGGTGGCGTCTGCTGCGGCAATGACTGGATGGGAAAGGAGGGGGAGAAGCAGGACGGTCGTCAAGGCCAAGCGTATCATCGAAGGGCCTCCTTCGGGTTCGGTTCGCCCCACCACACGCAGCAGGCCGGCCGGCGCATCCGTAGCCACAAATCCTACACTATCATTGGTGCAGCTCCAATCTGCCTGCGCTGGAAACGGTCGGTCACAGTCATCGACATGGTCGTGCCCGCCGATGCAGGCTCGTCCACCGGCCTCATGCGGTATGGTGGCGTGAACGCCCGCCGGGCTTGGTGCCGGGCAACCGACCGACATGAGGTCCGCTTGGAGAAGGCTGCTCAGGACATGCGCGAGCCGTGGCCGTGAGGTCCTCGCCCTTGCTCCGGCTGGGGCTGGATGGTGCGGGCCTCCGGCAAGCAGCGCTGCTGGCTCTTGCCGCCTGGCTCGCATTTGCTCTCGCATCGTCGCTTCAGATCACCAACGCCTATTGGGCCGCAATGCCGGTCTGGGTTGTGGCGCAAGCCTCGCRCGGGCTCTTGTTCGCCCGTGGCTCTCTCAGGATTCTCGGAACGTTGATTGGTGCAGCCGTCGGCTTCGGCCTGCTGCATCTGATTCCCAACCACTATTTTCTGTTGCTCGCGCTTGGTCTTTGGGTCGGCTTCAACACTGCGCTGACGCATGTGCTGCGCGGCGTCACCGCCTATGGCGCCTTGATGAGCGGCATGACCGCGGCCATCGTCATCCTGCCAACGGTGTTCTCTCCGGAACGATCCTGGGACATCGCCATTGCACGGGTTGAGTGCACGTTGATCGGCGTGGCGGTGGTGACGCTGGTCACGGCGCTATTCACGCCGTCAGCATCGCGTTCTGCTCTCATGTCCCGGGCGCGGCTGATGGCCCGGCAAGCGGTGCGGTTCGCAGCCTTGGCGCTCCAGGGCGTTCCGCAGGATCGGGTTGCCGTAGCCGAACGGCAGCTTCTCGCCGAGATGAGCAGCGTCACCCAGGCGGCGGATCAGATGACGGCAGGCTCGCTGCGGGGCTCGCGGCGTCGCAAGCGCGTCGATGCACTGGTCGCGGCCGCCTTGTTGGTGATGTCGGCAGGGCGCGCGGCTGCGTCGCGCGAGGCGTCGGAGGAGACCAACGCCAGGGCTCTGGCAGAACTTGACCGGTTGGCGCAACGTTTCGAACGGGAGACAGAGGCGCAAGGGGAGGTGCCCCGTGCCGAAGGGCTGGATCCCCGCCTGTCGGACAGTCTGCGGCGGCTGGTCGCAGCAGAAGCCGCGCTCAGTGCGGACCGCCCGGCCGGAGATGAGCTCTCCGGCCTGGTGCCTGTCTTCCTGCACAATCCCCATGGCGACTGGTCGCTGGGCACCACCGCCGGCGCGGTGTCGGGGTTGGCCACCTGGCTGGCTGCCTCTGCGGCCTATGCTGCAAACTGGCCGGTGGCGGAGCTCGCAGCGCTGGGAGTCTGCATCTTCTCGATGGTCCTGGGCTCGCTGGCGCAGCCGCAGGCCATTGCGCCGCATATGCTGAAGGGGGTGCTGGCTGGGGTGGTGGCTGCCCTGATCTATCGCTTCGGCGTGCAGCCGCATGTCCAGACCGTGCCCGAGCTGTTGGTTTCTGTGGCCCCGTTCCTCCTGCTTGGAGGGTTGGCGCGCGCGAGCCGCAGGACGGCAATCGCGGCGATCGACGCCAATATGTGTTTTCTCCTGGCCAGCCAGGCGGTGTTGCCGGCCGTCACCAGACCCGCCGCAATCCTGAGCGAGGCCGGCGCGCTTGTCGCCGCTGCGGTGCTGGTGACAAGCAGCTTCATTCTGCTGCCGCGCAGGCATGACCGGCACGCGGCAAGGACCCGCGAGGATATCCGGCGAGACCTCGAGCGGCTCCTCGCCAATCCGCAGGCCAGGCGCGGGGCAAGCTGGGATCAGGGCATGACCCGGCAGATCATGCGCCTCACTCTGCACCTCGCCCGAGCCGGAGAGGGCGATGGCGGCGCTACGCATGGCCTGCTTGGCGTGCTCAATCTCGGCATCGCGGCGACGGCGCTGCAGCGGTTGATGTCTGAGGGAGGGCTCGGGGACGAGGATCGGCGGCTGATTGCGCAGGGGCTCGCGGCTCTGGGGCGGTTCAGGACGGAATCGCCCAGGCCGGAATTGTTCGACGAGGCCGCGCGAACAATCGCGAATGCCGACGCCGCACGCGCCGTGAAGGAGGCCGCAGCGGCATTTCGGCAGGCGGAGGCCTTTCTCGCCGGGGCGTAATGGCGTGCGCAGGAGGCCGGCGCAAGCTCGGCGCTCATCCCGGTCAGGCCGCTTCAACGGCACAGAGCCGGGATGTCGTCGTTAGATTTTCCCAGAAAGGGCGCCTCAGGCTGAGTGCTTCTTCACCCAGGCGACATAGGCATCCATCCAGCCTTGCAGGAAAGCCCGGCTGGAATCACCGATCTCGCCGCTCTCGGTGAACAACCCATCCTTGGCCTGGATGAAGACTTCCGGCTGTCCGAGCGTCGGCATGTCGAGATAGGCGAGGACATTGCGCAGATGCTGCTGCGCAATCGCTGTTCCGATAGCGCCGACCGACACGCCGAGAACACCGGCCGGCTTGCCGACCCAGGCACTCTGCCCATAGGGCCGCGAGGCTTGATCGATCGCGTTCTTCAGCACGCCGGGGATGGAGCGGTTATACTCGGCAGTGACGAAGATGACGCCCTGGGAGCCGGTGATTTCAGCCTTCAGTCGCTTCACGACCGGGGCCTGGTTCGCGTCGTCATCCTGATTGTAGAGCGGCAGATCGCCGATCGCGACCTGATGAAACCTGAATTCGGGCGGGGCGAGTTTGGCGATGGCCGTGGCAAGCTTGCGATTGAAGGAATCGCGACGAAGGCTGCCGATCACGACGGCAATTCTGAATTCGCTCATGGTGTGTCCCATCACATCGTGCTGGTTGCGGCGTCGAGCCTAGTGCCCGACACCCGATTTGTCGCGCGCGATCATCCCGGCCGCGCGCCACGTGAGCGAGGTGGATACGAGACCGGTCCGAGGTTCAGATCGAGCTTCCCGCCTTCTCCGCCGTCACCCCGACTTTCGCCGCCGACCCTGCATCCTTGGCCGGGCGAGGGTCGCGCCAGTCGATGAGCCGGTAGAACATCGGGATGAAGAAGGTGGCGATGAAGGTCGCCGCCAACATGCCGCCGATCACGCCCGTGCCGATCGAGTGCCGGCTCGCGGAGCCCGCTCCGCTGCTGATCGCGAGCGGAACGACGCCGAGAATGAAGGCGAGCGAGGTCATCACGATCGGCCGGAAGCGCAGCCGCGCTGCTTCGAGCGAGGCCTCGGCGGCACTCATGCCCTCCTGCCGCACCAGAACGGCGAATTCGACGATCAGGATGGCATTCTTGGCGGCCAGACCGATCAGCGTGACAAGGCCGATCTGGAAGTAGACGTCGTTGGTCAGGCCGCGGAGCCAGACCGCGAGCAGCGCCCCGAACAGCGCGAATGGAACCGCGAGAATGACCGCCAGCGGCAGGGTCYATTTCTCGTACTGCGCGGCGAGGATCAGGAACACCATGATGATGCCGAAGATCATGGCCTGCGAGCCGGTCCCGCTGGTGGCGAGCTCTTGATAGGCCGAGCCCGTCCAGGCGATCTGGAAGCCCTGCGGCAACTCGCGCGCCACCTCCTGCATCGCAGCGATCGCCGCGCCCGATGTGTATCCGGGCGCCGGATTGCCCATCACCTTGGCCGCGGCAAAGGCGTTGAAGCGCTCGAACTGGTCGGGGCCGGCGACGCGCACGGCTTTCACCAGCGTATCGAGCGGCACCATCTTGTTGTTGCTCGAGCGCACGAAAACCTGCTTGAGATCCTTCGGTGCCTGACGGAAAGCGGCCTCCGACTGCAGGTTGACGCGGTAGTTGCGCCCATAGAGCGTGAAGTCATTGACGTAGAGGCTGCCGAACGTGCTTTGCATCGTCTCGAAGACGGAGCTGATCGGCACGCCGAGCGCCTTGGCCATGTCGCGGTCCAGGTCGAGCCGGTACTGCGGAACGCCGGTGTCGAAGGTCGTGCGCACGCCGGCCAGTTCGGGACGTTTCGAGGCGGCTTCGACCAGTTGTGCGGTGGCGGCGGAGAGCGACTGGACGCCGCCTCCGGTGCGATCCTGCACATAGAGTTCGAACCCGCCCGTGGTGCTCAACCCGCTGATCGGCGGCGGATTGAAGAACAGGACCATGGCGTCCTTGATCCCGATATTCATGCCGGTGAACGTCTTGACCAGGTTGCGCGCATCGAGGTCCGGGGTTCGGCGCTCGCTCCAGTCCTTCAGCGTCACGAAGGTCGTGGCGGCGCTGGTCCGCTCGCTTCCGGAGAGAAGGTCGAACCCCGAAATGGCGAAGACGTTTTCGACAGCCGGGTGCTTGCCGATATTGGTCGCAGCCTCATCCATCACCGCCACGGTGCGGTTCAGCGAGGCGGCCGGAGGCAGGATGGCCACCCCGAGCAGCACGCCCTGGTCTTCGTCTGGAACCAGCGAGCCCGGAATGGTCCGGAACAGGATGCCGGTGCCGGCGATGAGCACGGCGAAGAGCACAAGGCCGATGGCGAAGCGTTTGACCAGGAAGCCGACGCCGGAGACGTAGCCGTTCGTCAGCTTGTCGAAGAAGCGGTTGAACAGCCGGAACGGCAATGCCGGCTCCTGATGGCCCGGTTTCAGGATCAGCGCGCACAAAGCCGGAGTCAGGGTCAGCGCGACGATGCCCGAGATCGTGACCGACAGTGCGATCGTGACCGCGAACTGCTTGTACATCGCGCCGGCCAACCCGCCCATGAACGACACGGGGATGAAGACCGCGCACAGCACCAGGACGATCGCGATGACCGGCCCGGTGACTTCGCTCATCGCCTTGATCGAAGCCTCTCGCGGCGACAGGTGCTCGGTCGCCATGATGCGCTCGACATTCTCCAGAACCACGATCGCGTCGTCGACGACGATGCCGATGGCGAGGACGAGGCCGAACAGGGTGAGCAGGTTGATCGAGAAGCCGAACATGTACATGCCGGCAAAGGTGCCGATGATCGAGATCGGCACCGCGATGACCGGGATGAGCGTGGCCCGGAAGTTCTGCAGGAAGAGGAAGACGACGAGGATGACCAGGACGATGGCCTCGACGAAGGTCTTGACCACCTCCTCGATCGAGACCTGGATGAACTTCGTCGTGTCGTAGGGAATGCTGTAGGCCATGCCCTCCGGGAAGGACTGMTTCAGCTCGTCCATGCGGCTCTTGAGCGCCTCCATGGTMGAGAGCGCGTTCGCTCCCGTCTGAAGATAGACCGCAAGGGGCACCGCAGGCTTGCCGTTGAGCTTGCTGTCGACGGTATAGCTGGCCGAGCCGAGCTCGACCCGCGCCACATCCCTGAGCCTGAGCGTCGCCGCGTTGATGTCGGAGCGCAGGATGATGTTGCCGAACGCCTCGGCATCCGGGAGACGCCCCTGGGTCGTGGCGGAATAGGTGAAGGGGGTCGATGGGTCGTTCGGCTCATCGCCGAAGCGGCCGGCTGCAAACTGGGCATTCTGTTCGCGAATGGCTGCCGCGACATCGGTGGTCGTCAGGCCGTAGCGGGCGAGCTTGTCGGGGCTCAGCCAGATCCGCATCGAGTAGTCGCGTTGGCCGAGCAATGCCGCGTCACCGACGCCAGGAATGCGCTTCAGATCGTCAATGACGTTCAGCAGGGCATAGTTGCCGACATAGGTCGTGTCGAAGCGGTCGTTCTCCGAATACATCGCCACGAGGCCGAGGATGGAGGTCGAGCGCTGGCTGACCGTCACGCCGAGCCGGGTGACCTCTTGCGGCAAGGTCGGCGTCGCGCGCTGGACGCGATTATTGACGTTGATCGTGGCCTGATCGGGATCGGTGCCCTGAGCGAATGTCACCGTCAGCGACATCTGGCCGCTGCTGGAGTTCGAGGACTGCATGTAGAGCATGCCCTCGACGCCGTTGATCTGCTGCTCGAGCGGCGCTGCCACCGTCTGCGCGATCGTCTCGGCGCTGGCGCCGGGATAGGTGGCGCTGACGACGATCTGCGGCGGCGTCAGCTCGGGATATTGCGCGATCRGAAGCGCCCGGATCGCGACGAGGCCGGCAAGCACGATGACGATCGAGATAACGGCGGCGAAGACGGGCCTGTCGATGAAGAAGCGATTCATGGCTTGGCAGCTCCGGGCGCCGCGGCGGCAATACTGACCGGCGCGCCGGGACGAACCTTGATGATCCCCTCCGTGATCAGCTTGTCGCCGGGCTTGAGGCCCGAGGTGACGATCCAGCCGTCGGCGACCTGACGTCCGAGTACGACGGGGCGGGCTTCGGCCTTCCCCTGGCTGTCGACCGTGTAGACGAACTGTCCGCGCGGTCCCTGCGAGACGGCCGCCTGCGGAACGACGATGGCGTCGTTGAGCACGACCCCCATCACGATCGCGCGCAGGAACTGGCCGGGCAGCAGGCGATGCTCGGGATTGGGGACAACGGCACGCAGCCGCAGCGTCCCGGTTTCCGGATCAAGGCCGGAGGAGGCGAAATCGATGACGCCGGGCTGCGCATAGACGCGGCCATCGCCGTAGGTGAGCTTGACCGAGAGGACCTCCCCGGCACGCTCCCAGATGCCCTGTGCCTCGAGCAGGGCCCTGACCTCGGCCACTTCGCTCTCGCTGGAGTTGAAGATGACGTAGACAGGGTCGAGCTGGGTGATCTTGGTGAGCAGGCTGCTGTCACCCGTGGTGCCGATCAGGCTGCCCTCGGGCAACTCCTCGCGGCTCGTGACCCCACTGATCGGCGCCCTCACATTGGTGTAGCCGAGATTGAGTTCCGCGACGTTCAGGTCGGCGTGAGCGACGGCGACCGAAGCCGTTGCGAGTTCCTTGGCGGAGAGGGCGTCATCGCGCGCCTTTTCCGTGCCGGAGCCGGTCAGGGCCAGCCGCGTATAGCGCTCGGCATCACGCGTCGCCTGGGCGAGCTGTGCCTCCGCCTGCTGGAGCTGTGCCTTGGCCTTGGCGACGTCCGCTTCGTAGCGCCTCGGGTCGATTTCGAAGAGGATGTCGCCAGCCTTGACCTCGGCGCCCTCGACGAAGTTCCGCTTCAGCAGAATCCCACCAACCTGGGCCCGGACCTGAACCTCCCGCGAGGCCTCGACGCGTGCGGCATACTCGAATGTCAGCGGCACCTTGCCGGCCTTGACCTCGACCACGGTCACTTGAGGCGGGGGCGCGGCCCCCTGCGCCTGGGCCAGGGTTGCTGCGCCAAGCAGCGGCCAGATGAAGGCAAGGCTGAAGAGCGCGAAACGGCGCCGCGGCGTGTAGGTGGTCATCCGTCGCATCCTTCCAGTGGTGCAGGTCGCGGCGCGGTCGCCGTCGGGGCATCGCGCAGTCTTCCATGAGCAAGGCCCGTATCCAACCACGAGCATTGCCCACCGGAAGCGCGGGCAGCCTTCATCGTCTTTGCGGGGGCATGAGGCAGGGGTGTCCTCCCTCTAGTCAGGCTTGGACAGGAATACGGCGACGAGATTCTCAAGGAAATGCTCCTGAAACTGTCCGCGATCCATCGGGCTCGCGGACAGGGATTGAACGAGGTCGGGCGCGGTCGAGGGCCAGAAGAATGCGCCGGCGAGAATCGAGAAGGCGATGAAGGGGTCGCTCGCATGCGTGACACCTTCGCGAACCGCCTGATCGAGAAGCGGTAAGAAGGCATCGAGCGCGGGACGAAGCAGGAGTTCCTTCAATGCGGCCAGTCGCGCCCCGCTCTCCCTCGCCTGCTGCGCGATGAAGAGGCCGAGTTCCGGGTGGCTGAAATGGAAAAGCACCGTCAGGCGGATGGCATCGGTCACTCGGTCCCTGAGCGGGCGTGTCTCGGCCGTCAGGCGTCGGATCTCGGCGTGCAGCTGCGTCGTATACGAGGCGACATGGTCGATGCTCGCGAGCCAGAGCMCCTCCTTGCCGCCAAAATGCACACGCACCAGCCCGGGGTCGACCTTGGCGGCCGCGGCCAGGCTGCGCAGATCTACGCTGTCATAGCCATGACGCGCAAAGGCGCTCGTCGCAGCGAGAAGCAAAGCCTCGCGGCCCGACATCTGGTCCTTGAGCCGCCGACCGCGAGGGCGCGGAGCCGGGCTGGGGGAAGTGGATCGCTCGGATCGGGGCATTGCTCGGGTGATAGTTATAAAATCTACAAGTGAGGATATTTCAACGTGACGCGGGACGCAAGGGCGCTCGCGATCGCCTGGTGATGGTCTTCCTCACGAGATCGTTACGCAAGGGAGATGCTGGACTGGCCAAGGGTCATGCCGGCCATGGCGTAATGTCGGCGGCCGCGCGCGACGACCCTCTCAGGCGAGTGCAAGTCGTGTTGGCCCGTAGCTTCCGCCGAAGGGCGGGAGTATCTGAAAAGAGACCCCAAGCCATCTTCAGCGATCCAGTCAGATGATCCTCTGGTATTTTACCGATGTTATGATTTATTTGTACTGTGAAAATCGTTCTCGGGGTCTTTGGGTCGTATATTTTGGAAGGGTCCCGACTTGCGGCGGATCTGTGATTGCCGATGGGGCCGGTCGCGGAATTCAGGGTTTCGGAATATCAAGTATTATTGAGAAATATCACGTCAGACTCTCTGAGAGAGGAGCAACGCAAGAATTAGAATGGCCAAAATACTAGGTGATTGGAACAAACATCAGGTAACGCTGTTCTGAATATCCAGCGGGGGGCTGGGCATGACCAAGGATAATGGCGGCGGGGAACGCATGATCTGGTCTGATCTGGCCGGGCAGATGGTCGCGATTTCTTCGCCGGAATGGTGCCACGAGCGGGATGTCGATTATCTGCTGTGGCTACCCTCGCTGGAACGGGGCCGGGTGCTGCGTGGATATCCCCCGGAGATCGCCGAGCGTCTCTGCGCCGATATCGAACGCTTGCGGGAAATCCGGAAACGCCGCTGAGCGCCGGGGCATCGCAAAGCGGCGGATTGCACTCGCGCGACCCGCCGCGCCTGACCGTTCAGGGCTTGACGATCCACTCATGGGCCGGATCGTTGGCGAACTTCCAAACCCGCTTCGGACCCGCCATCACGTTGAGATAATAGAGCTCGTAGCCGTGCGGTGCTGCGACCGGATGATAGCCCCTTGGCACCAGCACGACATCGCCGTCCTCGGCGCAGAGCGTCTCATCGAGCGAACGGTCGTCGGTATAGACGCGCTGCAGCGCAAAGCCCTGGGGCGGCGAGAGCCGGTGGTAATAGGTCTCCTCCAGCAGCGATTCCTGCGGCAGCCTGTCCTGGTCGTGCTTGTGCGGCGGATAGCTCGACCAGTTGCCTGACGGGGTGATCACCTCGACGACGAGCAGCCCTTCGGCGGGCTCGGTCTCCGGCAGGATATTGCGGACATGGCGGGTGTTCGTACCGCTGCCGCGCGTCATGCAGCCGACATCCCCTGGCGCGATCACCCGGGGTTTTGAACCCGGTTTTCCCGGCGCCGAGCAGATCGCCAGCTCGCAGGGGCCCTGCGCCGTCGCGGCAAAGCACAATCCGGCCGGTACATAGAGCGACCAGGGGTCGGGTTCGAACGGGGAGGACCGACCGCCAATGATGCCGAAATCGGTGCCCCCGGCCATGGCTGCGGCCTTTCCGGACAGCAGGACGACGCAGACCTCCCGGTCTCCGGTCTCCCGGTCAAGCACTTGGCCGTCGGCGAGCCGGTAGACTTCGAAGCCGACATGGCCCCAGCCGGCCGATTCCGGGGTGACATGATGGATGCGGCCGTCCTGATCTGGGGCGGATGGTTTGACGAGCAGCTTCGACATGGCGCATCCGGGCCTCAGACGAGCCCGGCCTCCTTCAGGCTGTGCTTGAGATGGGCGACGCCCTTCTTCGCATAGGTCAGCGGATGGGCCTTTTCCGGATCCTGCTCGGCTTCGACCACGACCCAGCCGGAATAGCCCGGCAATGCGCGGAACACGGCGGGGTAATCGACCATCCCGTCGCCCGGCACGGTATAGATGCCGAGATCGCTGCCCTTGCCGAGCACGGCATCAAGGAAGCTCCAGCCTTCCGCCGCGGCCTGCGCCATGACATGCGCGCGCACGTCCTTGGCGTGGACATGGCTGATCCGCTCGCGATAGCGCGCGGCGAGCGCGGCTGGGTCCGAGCCACCCCAGGTGGCATGGCCGGTGTCGAGCAGGAGATGCACGGCAGGGCCCGTCGCCGCCATGAAGGCGTCGATATCGGCTTCGCTCTGCACGATCGTGCCCATGTGGTGATGATAGACCAGCCGGACGCCTTCGCTCAGCGTGCGCTCGGCAACCTGCGTGATCCGGCGGCCGAACTCGGCCCAGTCCTGCGCGCTCATCACGGGGCGCTGCGAGAGCGGCTTCGAGCGGTCGCCATGGATCGCATTCGAGGTCTCGGCGAAGACCAGCACGGTCGAGCCCATGGCCTTGAGCAGATCGAGATGCGGCCGCAGATGGCGCATCTCCTCGTCGGCGTCGCGCTGAAGCAGTTCAGCTGAATACCAGCCCGAGATGCAGTCCATGCCGAAGGGGGCGAGAGCCGCCTTCAGGGCTGCCGGCTGCCGTGGGAACTTGTGACCAAGCTCCATGCCGGTGAAGCCGGCTTCACGCGCCTCGGCGAGGCAGGTTTCGAGCGATGTCGCGCCGCCGATCTCCTGGAGATCGTCATTCGACCAGCCAATCGGGTTGGCACCAATTCGGATGGGCATGGATAAGTGTCCTTCGGGATCAGGGGCGTGACTTCAGCGCGGTCTCATAACGCTCACGCGCCTGCCGGACTTCGGCGCGCGCGGAGGTTGCCGGCACCGCGACATCCCACCAGTGGCCGCCGGCATCGGTCGAGGCGAGCGGGTCGGTATCGATCACCACGACGGTGGTGCACGCATGCGCGCGGGCTGCACGCAGCGCTTCGTCCAGTTCGGCGAGGCTGCCGACCTTCGCGGCGACGGCACCGAGTGAAGCGGCATGCGCGGCAAAATCGATTGCGGGCAGCGTCTCGTGGCGGGTGTCGCGCAGCAGGTTGTTGAAGGAGGCGCCGCCCGTCGCATTCTGTAGCCGGTTGATGCAACCGTAGCCGCGATTATCGAGCAGGACGATCGTCAGCTTCAGGCCGAGCATCACCGAGGTTGCGATCTCGGAGTTCATCATCAGATAGGAGCCGTCGCCGACCATGACGACGACCTCGCGGCTCGGATCGGCCATCTTGACGCCGAGCCCGCCGGCGATTTCGTAGCCCATGCAGGAATAGCCRTATTCCATGTGGTAGCCGCCGGGCGCGCCGGCCTGCCAGAGCTTGTGCAACTCGCCGGGCAGTCCGCCGGCGGCGCAGAGCACGACATCGGACGGCTCGCTCCAGCGCTGCACGGCGCCGATCACCTGCGCATCGCTCGGCAGGGGCTGGTTGCCGGGATCGGTGTAGCGCGCGGCGAGGCCAAGCCAGGTCTTGCCCTCGGATTCCGCCCGCTCCGTCCATGCCGCCGGAGCGCGATGTCCCGCCAGTGCGGTAGCCAGCTCGGAGAGGCCGGCCAGGGMATCGCAGACCAGCGGAAGCGCGCGGTGCTTGCCGGCATCGAAGGCCTGCGTGTTCAGCCCGACGATCCGGCAGGCCGGGTTGGCGAAGAGTGCCCAGGAGCCGGTGGTGAAATCCTGCAGCCTCGTGCCRACGGCCAGGACCAGATCGGCCTCGCGCGCCAGCGCATTGGCGGCGGCCGTGCCGGTGACGCCGATGGCGCCGAGATTGAGCCTGTGGGTTGCCCCGAGGCTGCTCTTGCCGGCCTGCGTCTCAGCGGCGGGAATGCCGTGCGCCTCGCAGAATTCGGCGAGCGCGGCTTCGGCCTCGCTATAGAGTACGCCGCCGCCGGCAATGACGAGTGGTTTCTTCGCCGCCTTGAGCAGTCTGACGGCCTCGACCAGCTCCTGCTCGTCCGGGCGTGGGCGGCGTGGCGTCCAGAGCCGCTCGGCAAAGAAACTCTCGGGATAGTCATAGGCTTCGGCCTGCACGTCCTGGCAGAGCGCCAGCGTCACCGGCCCGCATTCGGCCGGATCGGTCAGGACGGCCATGGCCCGCTCGAAGGCCGGCATCAGCTGCTCCGGCCGTGTCAGCCGGTCGAAATAGCGCGAGACCGGGCGAAAGCAGTCATTGGCGGAGACCGWGCCGTCGCCGAAATCCTCGATCTGCTGCAGCACCGGGTCCGGCAGGCGCCCGGCAAAGACATCGCCCGGCAACAGCAGCAGCGGCAGGCGGTTGACATGCGCGACGGCGGCGGCCGTGACCATGTTGGTGGCACCGGGTCCGATCGAGCTCGTCACCGCCATCATCTGGCGCCGGCGCGAAGCTTTGGCGAAGGCGATAGCAGCATGCGCCATGGCCTGCTCGTTATGGGCGCGATAGGTCGGCAGCGTGTCGCGAGCGGCATGCAGCGCCTCTCCGAGCCCGGCGACATTACCGTGCCCGAAGATGGCCCAGACGCCCGCGAAGATCGGCACGGTCTTGCCGTCGATCACCGTCTTCTGTGCCTGCATGGCGCGTGTCAGCGCCTGCGCCATGGTGAGGCGGATCGTACCCATTGGGAGTTCCTCAGCGTTCCTGCCAGGCTGCGACCAGCCTGGCGAAGCGTTCTGCCATCATCGTCGTTGCGGCCTCATCGTCGAGTCCGCCGGCAAGCCAGCCGCGCGCCGCTTCACCGAAAATCGTGCGGCCGACGGCGAATCCCTTGACCGATGCCGAGCCCTGCGCTGCCCGGAAGGCCTGCGCGACCGTCTCTTCCGGCGCGTCGAGCCCGAGCAGCAACACGCCGCGGCAATAGGGGTCATGGCCCGCGATGACCGCATCGATCTCGCGCCATGCGGCCGGGGAGGGCTGGCCCTCGAGCTTCCACCAGTCGGGCTTGATGCCGATGGCGTAGAGTCGCGTCATCACCCGAGCAACCGTGTCGTCAGCAACCGGTCCGTGCTTCGAGGCAATGATCTCGACCAGCAATTCCCGCCCGACCTGTCGACAGGCGAGGGCGACGCGCTTCAGTACCTGCTCCTGCGCACTCCTGAGAGCCTCGGGGTCATCCGGATGGTAGAAGCACAGGCATTTGGCGACATGGCTGACCGGCCACTCGGCCAGGGTGGCGCCGAGAGACCCTGTCGCGTCGGTCTCCAGCGCGAGTGGGCGCGAGCCGGGGAGTTCGAGGGGGCGGGCGATCCAGAAGCCGTGATCCTCCGCCCGGAACAGGGCTTCGCGKCCATGGATGCCGTCGACCAGCATGCCAAAGCCAGGGCGTCCTTCGGCGACCCGGGCGGCCGCCTTCACCGCAAGCGTCTTGAAATGGGTGATCCGCTCCTGCGGCACGCCTGCCGCGTCGGCCATCTCCTCGAGCTGCGCCCGATGATCGATGGCGAGCGCCATCACGCCCGCGGGCTGCGGCAGGCGCGTCGTCGCCCAATGCACATGGTTGATCTCGGCGTCCCGGCGCAGCGCCCGGTGCGGCGAACCATGAGCAAGGAAATATTGCAGCTCGGGGAAGGTCGGGCTTTCCGGCGAGCACAGCAGCCTGGAGACGGCGAAGGCGCCGCAGGCATTGGCAAAGGCGCAGCAGGTCGCAAGCGGCTCGTCGCGCAGCCAGCCGCGCAGGAAGCCGGACATGAAGGCGTCGCCGGCGCCGAGCACGTTGTAGACCTCGACCGGAAAGCCGGGGCCCTTGATTCCGTCTTCGAGCGAGGCGGGGATCGCGCCGGGAAATACCACGCAGCCCATCGGCCCGCGCTTGCAAACGATCGTCGCGGCGCTCAGGGACCGGATCGTGCGGATGGCCTGAAGCGTATCCTCCGAGCCGCCGGCGGCGTGGAGCTCTTCCTCCGTGCCGACGATCAGGTCGCAATCGGGCAGGATCGCCTGGAGATGCTCGGTCACCGTCTCGGAGCGGATATAGCGCTCCTCACCGGCCTGGTGCCCGGCAAGTCCCCAGAGATTGGGCCGATAGTCGACATCGAACACGACCTTGCGGCCATGCTTGCGGGCGAGCGCGATCGCCTTCTTCTGAGCCGCGGCGGCGTTGGGAATGGCGAAATGCGTGCCGGTGACGACGATCGCCCTGGCGGAGGCAATGAAGGCCTCGTCGATCTCGCTTTCCTGCAATGCGGCGTCGGCACAGTCGGTGCGGTAGAAGATCAGCGGGAAGGTCTTCTCGTCGCGGACGCCGAGGATGACGAGTGCGGTCAGCCGCTTGGGATCGGTGATCAGGCCGCTCGTCTCGACGCCCTCGCGCTCCAGCTGTTCGCGGATGAAGCGGCCCATCTGCTCGTCGCCGACGCGGGTGATCACGGCCGATTTCAGGCCCAGGCGCGCGGTGCCGATCGCGATATTGGTCGGGCAGCCTCCAACCGCTTTGACGAAACTGCCCATGTCTTCAAGCCGGCCGCCGATTTGCTGGCCGTAGAGATCGACCGAGGAGCGGCCAATCGTGATGACGTCGAGCTGAGGGGCGACGGGCATGGAGCTTCGGCCTTCCGCACTAACCTGCGAGATCGGGATCGGCGCTGACGCCGGCGTGTTCGGCAGTAGCGACCGCGAGCGCCATCGCCAGGGTGAAGCTGGCCGCCATCGAGCGGAATGCGCCGAAATCCGCCTCCGCGACATCGAGCCAGAGATCACAGTTTTCGGCGAGCGGGCTGAGCGGGCTGTCGGTCAGGGCCAACACCGGAATGCCGCGCTGATGGGCGGCGGCAGCGATCTCGACCGTGGCAGTGGTGTAGGGCGCGCAACTGATCGCCAGAATGGCGTCGGCTGGGCCGGCCAAGGCGGCCTGCTCCTGGCCGAGGCCGCCGACATGGTCGACCAGCACCGCCCTGATGCCGAGCTTGCCGAAGGCATAGGCGAGGTAGGACACCACCGGGAACATGCGTCGCGCGCCGACGAGGACGATGGTTTGCGCCCTGGCCAGCAAGGCAGCCGCCTCTTCCAGCTGGTCGGGCCTGACAGCCGCCCTGAGCTGGGCAAGCGACGCTTCGCTCGCCTGAATGAAGCCGTCGAGCAGGGCTGCGCCGCCCCCCGAGCCTGTTCCTGCCGTTCGCAGGGCTGCCAGGCGCGCGCGGTGATCGGCGGCATGCCGGCGCAGTCGCGAGCGAAACACCTCCTGGAGTTCGCTGAAGCCGGAATAGTCGAGCGCCTGTGCGAAACGCACCAGCGTCGAGGCCTGCACGCCGGCCTTCTCCGCGATCTGCGCGGTGGAGCCGAAGGCCATGTCGTCGAGATGGGCAAGCGCATGATCCGCGACTTGCTTCAGTCGCTTCGGCAGGGATGGCCGCCGTTCCCGCAGCAAAGCGACGAAACGGTCGAATTCCGGCCTGTCCGTGGGCTGAGGCTGTGATCCTGATGACATGCCGGTTCCGTTAAAGCGCCTTGACTTCAAGCGCTGATCGGCGGAATGTTTATTCCAAAATCAGACAAAGACAATCCATTCATATCAAAATTTCGCTGGGGAGCGTGGCGTCAGGTGTCAGGGAAGAACGAATTCGGTCGGGATCTKACCGGCAAGGCCGCCATCGTGACCGGTGGCAGCCAGGKGCTTGGCGAAGCCGTCGCCCGCGAGTTCCAGGCGCGCGGGATTGCTTCCCTGCTGCTGACCGGCCGCAATCGCGAGCGCGGCGAGGCCGTTGCCCGCGATCTTCGCAATGCTGGCTGCGATGTTCGTTTCCACGCCGCCGATCTTTCCGATCTCGATCAGGTCAAGTCAATCGTTCCGGCCGCCGAGGCGGCGTTCGGTCGTCTCGACATCCTGGTGAACGCCGCCGGCGACACGGATCGCGGCTCCATCCTGGAGACGACGCCCGAGCTCTATGAGCGCATCATGGCGGTCAATCTGCGTGCGCCCTTCTTTCTGATCCAGGGCGCCGCCGAGCTGATGTGCCGGCTCGGGATCGCGGGCGCCATCGTCAACATCCAGTCGATGTCAGCGCACGGTGGCCAGCCATTCCTGAGCGCTTACAGCGTCTCGAAGGGGGCGCTGGCGACGCTGACCCGCAACGCCGCCTTCGGGCTCATGCCGCACCGTATCAGGGTCAATGGTCTCAATATCGGCTGGATGGCGACGCCGGGCGAAGACGCGATCATGCGGTTGCGCCATGACGCGCAGGATGGCTGGCTCGATCAGGCCGCGGCGAGCCAGCCTTTCGGTCGCCTGCTCGATCCGCAAGAGGTCGCCCACGCCGTCGCCTATCTGGCCTCGGCCGAATCTGGTCTGATGACTGGCTCGAACATCGATTTCGACCAGACGATTCTTGGAGCGCGGCAGTAACGCTGCCGCAGCCACAGCCTTGACGACAGGACATATGACGATGCGCATGGGATTGCTGGGTGCCGGCCGGATCGGACGCATTCATGGGTTGAACCTTGCGGCGCGCAAGGACGCGACGCTGGTTTCGGTTGCGGACGCCTTTGCGGATGCGGCGGCCTCGCTGGCAGCCGAGACCGGCGCGACAGTTGCCAGTCTCGACGCGATTCTCGCCGACACGACGCTCGATGCGGTCCTGATCTGCACGCCGACCGACACCCATGCCGATCTGATCGAGGCCGCCGTCGCCTCCGGCAAGGCGGTGTTCTGCGAAAAGCCGGTCGATCTCGACGCCGAGCGCATCAGGGCATGCCTCAAGACCGTCGCCAAGACCGGCAGGCCGCTGATGATCGGCTTCAACCGGCGCTTCGACCCGAGCTTCGCTGCGCTCCAGAACCGCCTGCGGGCCGGAGAGGCGGGCGCGATCGAGATCGTCAGCGTGATCTCGCGCGACCCCTCGCCGCCGCCGGTCGACTATGTCAAGCGCTCGGGCGGCCTGTTCCGCGACATGATGATCCATGATTTCGACATGGCCCGCTTCCTCCTCGCCGAAGAGCCCGTCGAGGTCTTCGCGCTCGGTTCGGCGCTGGTCGATCCGGCGATCGGGCAGGCCGGCGATGTCGATACGGCTGCGGTTCTGATGCGCACGGCGTCAGGCAAGATCGCGCAGATCTCGAATTCGCGCCGCGCCAGCTATGGCTACGACCAACGCATCGAAGTCCATGGCTCGAAGGGCATGCTGCGGGCCGGCAATATCCACGAGACCACGGTCGAGATCGCAACCGGCGCCGGCTTCCGGGCTGACCCGGTGCAGAATTTCTTCCTCGAGCGTTATGCCGCCGCCTATCGCGCCGAACTCGATGCCTTCGTCGCCGCCCTGAAGGGCAAGACGGCGCCCCTGCCCTCCGGAGAAGATGGCCTGAAGGCACAGATCCTGGCCGATGCGGCGACCGAATCCGCTCGCAGCGGCAAGCCGGTCGCTGTCGATCTCGGGGCGATCTGATCATGACGCCCGCTGAACTCGATCTGCGCCAATATGCCGTGCTGGGCCTCGTCCAGCAGGCCGGCTTCATGGCGCTCGACTATTTCAACAAGAGCGAAAGCCTTGGCGTCACCATGAAGGGCGCCCAGGACTGGCTCACCGTCGCCAATGG
>NZ_JBFTLD010000122.1:0-19091 GCF_056396265.1 Allobosea sp. 05T422_2
CAGCCCGCCCGCCTGCGCTTCTCCGCCTTCGCCAAGAATTCGACCCCGGAACTGCCGGGCACCGTCAGCCATCTCTCCCCGGCGACCACCCGCGACCCCACCACCGGCGCCAATTTCTACACCGGCGAGATCCAGATCGACGGCGATCTCGTCGCCGCCCTCGGCGACCGMAAGCTCCAGCCCGGAATGCCSGTCGARGTCTTCATCACCACCGAAGAGCGAACCGCGCTCTCGTTCCTGACAAAGCCCTTCGCAGACCACGCCAACAGGATCTTCAAGGAGAGGTGAGGCGACCGCTGCACCTCATGTTCGAATCATCGAATGGGAGGGGATCCGGCAGCCGACCAGGGCCGCTCCAACATGGAGCGCCCCCACCATCTCGCAAAGGGTTTTGACTGAGCGACCATMTCATTCGACTTGCAGCAGTAAAGTAGAGAGGGGGAGGAGCCATGCCGGATCGTTCGCTCGCGATCGTCGATGATCACCCGGTGCTGATGGAGGGGATCGCCGCCCTGCTGAAACGATGGGGCGGTTTTACGCTCGCCGCGACCGGGAATGTCGCGGACGATATGGTGTCGATCACCAGGAGCCATCGGCCCGATGACATGATCGTCGATCCCGGCATGGCGGGGGATATCTATCGGGCGATCTCGGACGCGTTGAGGATCGCTCCCACCATGAAGATCGTTGTGTTCACGGCCTCGGCCAGCACGGATGATGCGATCAGGGCTCTTGATGCCGGGGCGAAGGGCTACGTCCTAAAGAKCGGCCCGGGAGACGACCTCATTCAAGCCCTTCAGGCCGCGCAACGCAACGACGTCTATGTCAGTCCCTCGTTCGCGAGCAAACTAATCTGCGCCTTGAAGGACAAGTCTCTCGAACGACAGAAGGCGGCCTGCAACAGGCTCAGCGTCCGGGAGGAGCAGATTGTCAAACTGCTGCTTTGCGGAAAGATGAACAGCGAGATCGCCCGCGAGCTTTCGCTCAGCACCAAGACCATCAAGGCGCACATGACCGGCCTGATGGCAAAGCTGAATGCCCGTAATCGTCTGGAGGCGGTCATCGCCGCGCAAAAGCTGGCTGCGGCGACGAGCATCCCGGTTGCCACAAGGTTCCGCCCCTGAAAGACGAGTCGAGGATCGCGCCAAAGACGAAGATCATCGTGTTCACGGCCTCGGCCAGCACGGCTGAGGGTTCTGTTGCAAATTCCCGCGGCGCCATAGAATTTGGTGGTTCGTGCCCTTTCACGCCGCTGCGATAATCTCAAACTGCGCTGCGATGGACGGATTTGGATTGTAGGCGTATCTGGCCTGTCGCTTGCGCATCATGTGAACCATCTCGATACCGGCCAAGGTTGCAGCGGCGTTTTTGAATGATTTGAAGCCAAGCATCGATCGGATTCGCCGTTTGATCCGCCGATGATCCTGCTCGATCCGATTGTTCCGGTATTGGCTTTGCCGGATTCGGATCGGCTTCAGCTGGCGGCGTGACCGATCTTGAAGACGGCTTGTCGCATCACAAGAAGCGATGGCTTCCCGGTTGGTCTGGCTGCCGTCAATGACGATGCGCTCGGGCCGGCCGTGGCGTTCAAGCGCTCTGCGGAAGAACCGCTTGGCCGCCGACAGATCCCGATGCTCGCTGAACCAGAACTCGACTGTGTCGCCAACCCTGTCGATGGCGCGATAAAGATACATCCACCGTCCGCGGACCTTGATGTACGTCTCGTCCGCATGCCACTTGGCGGTCACGGCGCGTTTGCGCCGGTTGAAGCGCTCAAGCGGCAATGGCGAGAAGTAGACGACTCAGCGGTGGATCGTGGAATGGTCGATGCTGATGCCGCGCTCGGCCATCATCTCCTTCAGGTCGCGCAGGCTCAGGCCGTAGGCCAGATACCAGCGAACACACAGCAGGATCACCGATCGGTCGAAATGACGGCCCTTGAACATCTGATGTCCTCCCGCCAATGGCTGGAAGGTGATGCCCTAACCTCCATAACTGAAGAGTTTGCAACAGAACCCCCCAGCAAGGTATGGGATCTCGCTGACGCCGGCCGGAGCCTCGGCCCGTGGCAAGGCTTTCGCCTTTCGGGGCACCACGAACAGCGCGTTCACCGGAGGGGAACATTCCCTACGAGCTCTGCAGTACCGATCTCGAGCACATTGCCATCCTTCGGGAGGCCATCGCGCAGCAGGCCAATTCGAATTCAACGGCTTGCTTCACTGGTCTCCTCGAGGAGCGCGCTGGTTTCCCGATCTTCCACGCAGAGCGCGTAAGTTCTCCGACTATCCAGGCTTCCTTCGATGAAGGCTGGAAGCGCCTTCAGTGCCGCCTTCCGCAAGCTGTGAAGCGGCATGCCGTTTGCCCCCCGATCGGCGCCCAAGACACGCCCATCATCGGTGGCAGGTTCCTGAAACGATAAGAGAATATTCGAGATACGCGGGTCACGCAGGACACCGATTCAGGGTCAAATGTGATGCCTATTCACAGTCATCGGGAACGGTATCAGAACGCCCCGAGCTAGCGAGCCAATGGACTATCCCAGACGAGAAGCAGCAGCGCCTTGAGCTCGGTGAAACGCTCTGACCCAAGTTCGATGCTCCACTCGCGCTCGATGTCGCGCAATATGTCGACCATCTTCCAGAATGCGGCGTGTCCACGTTCGGTAAAGCGGATCTCCCGGGCGTTGCCGGCGCCCGGAACATCCGACCGGACGATATAGCCGAAGCCCTCCAGACTCCGGAGCAGTTGGTTGATGGCTTGCTTGCTCATGCCGGCTCGATCGGCGAGCGTGGCCGGGCGAACGTGATGAGGACCGGGAAACTGCAACACCGCCATATGCGGCAGGCGCAACTCGTCAAAGCCAGCGGCGTTGAGCTCCTTGATGAGCCGCCGCTGGATTGCCTGGGCTGGAACGCGCAGCAAGGCGCCGATCAGCATGTCCTCGGTTCGCATCGGCAGGCCTTCTGAGATAGATCGTTGACTTTCGGTAAATGGCGTTTACCATCAAATGGTAAATGTAGTTTACCAAATGAGATTTCGCAATGCCGCAGCCAGCCATAGGTCCCTGCATCAACCCTTCCGACGAAGCCATTGTGACCAGTGGGCTCGCGGTCCATTTCCTGCTGACCGGAGACAATTCGAACGGCAGCATTGCGGCCTTTGAACTACTGGTCCCAGCGTCTCAGCGATTACCAGCTCCCGCGCACAGCCACGACCACTATGAAGAGACGATCTATGGCATCGACGGTGTCCTGACCTGGACGGTCGACGGGAAGCAGATCGATGTTGGGCCAGGGCAGGCACTGTGCATTCCGCGAGGCGCCGTTCATCGGTTTGATAACAATGGAAACCAGGACGCGAAGACACTGTGTGTGATTACGCCGGCCGCGATTGGACCGGAGTATTTCCGCGAGGTCTTCGCAGTGGCCAACGCGGCACCCGGTGGTCCACCGGGCCGGGCCAAGATGGTCGAGATCATGCGCCGTCACGGCCTTACGCCAGCAGCGCCCCAGATTTAGAGGCCAGGAGAATCAGCAGGCGCTGATTTTCCCTTGCGGCGTCAGCCAGGGCATCTGCACCACAACCATCCCGAGACATGCGGGATCAACAGCCTCTGGCAGGGTCGCTGCGGTGTGGCCGCAGGGGACGAGCTCCAGAGCTTCGTGCCGAAGCGGCTTCGGCGCGGGAGCACCTGCGACGGCTTAGGGACGCTGAAAGCGGATCGAACCATCAATCCGGGTCGGTGCACGAGCGGGAGAGGATCGCCCTCGAAGAAGCTTTGCGAGCGTTCGAGGCCTCGCGGCACCCAACGAAATTGTAGGGCCGCAATACTACCCCGCAGCTAACTGCCGTTATTTTTTATCGCGGGCACGGGTAGACGACGYACACTTTTCTTGGGGAATGTGCAGGTGGCTCTACCGGATTGAGCGCGGCTTCCCGTGATGAGTTGGCGTTGCTAAAAGGCTGCGGTTAGGGACTAGTCCTGCGCACACATCGCGTCGTCAATCTCCTGCTCGATCTCAAGGGCTAGCACGCGGCATTCCTCCGCGCGTACGCGGCCCGCTTGCGAATAGATTTTCGACCAATGGGCCGCCGCCTCGCACGCCAGATCATACTCTTCGAGCAGGTCCGGCAGTACCGAGATGCGGCCGCATCTAACCCGCAACTCCGTCGGTGCAGACATTAGATCAGTAGAACGCTGCGCAAGATACCTTCGTCGAAAATCACGGTATGACGAATCGTCAGTGCAGTCGAAAAATCTAAAGTCGCATGCCTCCGTCCACTGCGATCTCCGCACCATTGATATAATTTCCATCTGGCAAGCAGAGCAGAAGGGCAATACCTACGCAATCTTCTGGAACGCCTATTCGTCCGAGCGGAATACGCGCGATGGCTTGTTTTTCGCGGCCTTGTTGTGCGAATATCGCGCGATTGCGGTCGGTTCGGATGGCACCGGGCTGGATGACGTTGAAGGTAACGTCTGCAGCCCGCGTGGTGCGAGCCAAATTCAAAATTATGTTTGTCTGCGCGGCCTTGGTGGCTGCGTAGTAGAGACAATCGTCGTTCGCCCTCATCTCCTGGACAGATCCAATTGCGATGACACGGCCAAAGTTCTGGGCACGCATGCCCGGCAGGAAGGCCTTCAAGAGGCGTGCGGTCGCGTGCAGATTGACCTCACTCTGCATGGTCAAAGCGTCGTCGCTCAAATTGTCGAGCGTCTGGCGGATTTCAGTTGAGGCGCATAACACAAGAATGTCGGGCGCGAGCGCTTGCGCTCTCAGTTCAACGACCATTCGCTCAACGGCATTGGGCTCGGCAAGATCAGCGATAAGCGATACGGCCTTAACATCGCCATCACCATCGCCGAGCCGACGGGCAACCGCGAGCGCCTCGTCGTCGCGGTCGTGGACCACGAGGCGAGCGCCTGCACCGGCGAGCGCCGTCGCGATCGCAAGTCCGATGCCGCGAGCCGCGCCGGTGACCAGCGCGACACGTCCTGAAAGCGCCCCTGCCATCAGCCGAGAAGAGGCTTCACGCGCTTGACCGCGTCGTCCATCGCCTGCTGCGGCGGCTTGATGCCTAGCACGGCGGCTTGCGTCTCCTCGATGAAGATGTCGTGGGCGCGGGCCTGCTCGTCGAAGGCCGGGAGATGGATGCGCGACTCCTTCAACGCCGCTGCCTCGTCGGCCGCATAAGGCATCGCGGCCTTCAGCGTCGGCTCGGCATAGGTCGAGATCCGCGTCGGTCCGTTGCCGTTCAGGGCCATCGCCATTGTGCCGGCCTTGGACGACAGGGCGCGGATCAACTCCCAGCTCAGCGGTTTCTGTTTGGCGTTCTTCGGGATCATCAGCGCCCAGAACTCGACCGTCGGAGCGAAGGCGACCTTGCCGGCGAGGTCCGCGGCCATTGGCGGCAGCAGCGATTTGAAGCGCCCGCCATATTTGCCCTTGCTCGGGTCGTTATAGGTCACCAGCCGCGCGAAGGGGTTGATCGTGATCGCGGCACGGCCCTGCTGCATCCAGCTGGTGATCTCCTCATTGTTCACCGTGGCGAAGTTCCGCGGCAGCACGCCGGCCTTGTAGAGCTCGGCCAGCACTGTCAGCGCCTTGACCATGCCGGGCTCGGCGGCGACCAGCTTGCCGTCCGGCGTCATGTAGTCGCCGCCGAGGCAGCGGGCGAGCGTCAGGAAGTTCGAGGCGAAGGCGGCGGTGAAGGCGAGGCCATAGACCTGCGTGCCGTCATCGCGCTTGAAGGTGAGCTTGCGCGCCGCCTCGATCAGCTCCTCGAACGTGGTCGGCAGCTTGACGCCACGCTCTTCCAGCAGCGCCTCGTTGTAGATCAGTGCGTTGGTGGCGTGGCGGACCGGGATGCCGTGCAGGGCGCCGTCCAGCTTCAGCGGCACGACCAGGCCGGGCGCGAAGTCCTCCGGTGCCTCCAGCGCCGCCTCCTTCATCAACCCGTCCAGTGGCTCGAAGAGCCTGAGGTTGCGCGGCACCGCGCGGCCGTTGAGCAGGTAGCCGACGTCAATCGAGGTCTCGCCCAGCGTGACCTCGCGCAACAGCCGCTCATGGATGGCGTTGTTGTCGCCGAAGGTGACCCAGTTGACGCCGGCGCCGGCCTGATTGCGCCAGGCCTCCGTTGCGTCGCCGCCGGGACCGGTGGTGGCGCAGGTCTGGTGGACCCGGTGACCGAGCGCGGTCACCGTCTTGGCCTGGGCCAGGGATGGAAGGGCCGCGAGCGCAGCGGCGCCGGCGGTTCCGGTGAGCAGGGTACGTCGGGAAATGGCGTGCATGGTGTCTACCTCGGAACGTTCGGTTTCAGGCAGCGGCGGTCTGTTCGCTCAGGCGGATCTCGACGCCGGCGCGCTCACTGACCAGGCGCAGGATGCTCGTGAAGTCGTCGCGCGGGTATTGCTCGGTCGTCTCGTCGAGCAATTGGAGAACCGCAGCGCCGAGCGTAAGCGGCACGCCGATCTCTTCAGCGAGCTTGGTGGCGAGGCGCTGGTCCTTGCGCGCCAGGCGCGACATGAAGCCCGGCGAGAAATCACCCAGAAAGGCCTTGCCCGGCATCAGCTTGTGCAGCCAGGCGTTGTTGGTGCCAGTGCCGCCGCTGATCCTGACCATGAGGTCGAGCGGCAGGCCCGCCTTGAGGCCGATTGTCATAGCCTCGGCGATGGCGCTGACGATGCCGGCCGAGAGGAAGTTGTTGACGAGCTTCATCGCGGTGCCGTTGCCGAGCTCGCCGCAATGGGTGATCGTGTCGGCCATCCGGCGCAGCAGCGGCTCGACCTCCTGGAAGACGGCGAGATCGCCGCCGATCATCAGAGCGAGCGTGCCGGCACGGGCGTTCTCAACGCCACGCGCCACGGGGCTGTCGATCATCCGGATGCCACATGCCGCGAGGCGGGCACCGACGCGCCGGCTGGTGACCGGATCGATCGTGCTCATGTCGACATAGATCAAGCCGGGGCCAGCATTCGCCTCGATGCCGCCAGGACCCAGCGCCGTCTCCTCGACATCGGGAGCATCGGGCAGCATGGTGACGACCACGTCGCTCTGGCGCACGAGTTCGGCGATGGTCGCAGCGCGGTGGGCGCCGGCCTTTTCCGCTTCGGCGAGCGCGGCCTCGCTGAGATCGAAGACCGTCAGCGGATAACCGCCACGCAGTACGTTGAGCGCCATCGGCAGGCCCATCGTGCCGATGCCGATGAAGCCGATTCTGGCGTTGGGAGACAAAGTGGCAGCCATCAGGATTTCACCATGGGTTCGACGCGGCGCATGAGATCGGCAACGCCCTGCTCGGGCGTGACCTGGCCAAGGGCGACCGCCTGGACGGCCTGCGCGAGCGCATCGCCGGCCTCGACGGCGCGGTCGAAAGCGGGCAGCGGCGGGCGGGCAACGGCCAGGACCTTTGCCTCGGCGGCGGCGTAGGGCACCGCATCCTTGACGCGCTGGTCGTCATAGGCGGCGGCCCGGACCGGGCCGTTGCCATTGAGGGCGCCCCGGATCACCGCCTCCTTCGCGGTCATCGCCTTGACCAGCGACCAGGCGAGCTCCTTGTTGCGCGAGTTCTTCGGGACGACGAAGGACCAGAACTCTGTCGTGCCAACGATGGCCCCTGTGCCGAGATCGCGCGAAGCCGGCGGTGCGATCGCGCTGATCTTGCCGGGAAACTGGCTCTTCTGCGGGTCGTTGAAGGCGAAGTACCGGCCGAAGGCGAAATGGCACATCGCCGCCCGCCCGGCCTGCATCTKGGTGATGACCTCGTCCTGCTTGAGAGTTGCGAAATTGCGCGGCAGGGCGCGTGCGGCGTAGAGGTCGCGGAAGACCTCGAAGGTCTTCAGCATGCCGGCCTCGTTGGGAATGACCTTGAGGTCCTCGCTGATGAACGGCGCGCCCCAGGCGAGCGACAGCGTCACCATGTTGACGTAGCTGACGCCCTCCATCGCAAAGCCGCTGACCGGCACGCCGGCGGCGTTGGTGAATGTCGCCGCCTTGGCGATCTCGATCATCTCCTCGATCGTCTTCGGCGCCGCCGCGAGCTTGCGCTCCGCGAGGATGGCCTCGTTGACGTGCAGCCCGGTCGTGGCATGGCGGAACGGGATGCCGCGGATCGAACCGCCGACGCTCAGAGCCTTGACCATGCCGGGCGCAACTCCGGMGAAATCCTCGATCGGATCGGCCTTCTGGAGCGCATCCAGCGGCTCCATCAGGCTGAGCACGCGGGGCACGGCGAGGGTGTTGACGACGAAGCCGAGATCGAAGCTCGTCTCGGCCAGGCTGGCCTCGCGCAGCAGGCGCTCATGCAACGGCGCGACGTCGAAGGTCGACCAGTTGACGCCGGCGCCGGTCGCTCTCGACCAATCGCCGATGATGTCGCCGCCCTTGCCGCCTTCGCCGGTCAGGACGTTGCGGTGGACCCGGTGGCTGATGATGTTGAGCGACTTGGCCTGCGCCCGAACGAGGGCGGGCATGGCCAGAACAGGCAGCGCGAGCGCGGTCCCGGCAAGAAGCGCGCGGCGCGATGGCTGGTAAAGCTTCGTCATGGGACCCCCCCTAAGCCGGAAGCAGCGGCTGGACGCGCTTGACCAGCGAGGCCATCGCCTCCTCCGGCGTCTTCATGCCGAGCACGGCGGCCTCGGCCTCCTCCTTGAAAAGGTCGCCGGCGCGGGCCGCCTCGTCGAAGGCCGGCAGCGGGATGCGCGCCACCTTGAGCACCTTCAGCTCCTCGGCGGCATAGGGCACGGTCGCGGCGAAGCTCGCGTCGGCATAGGTCGAGGCGCGGACCGGGCCGTTGCCGTTGAGGGCTGCGCCAAGCGTCGCCTGCTTCGAGGCCATCGCCTTGATGAAGCTCCAGGCCAGGTCCTTGCGCTTGGAGTTCTTGGGAATGCAGAGGCCCCAGAATTCGACCTTGGCGGGGGCGGCATCGTACTTGCCGGCCAGCGCCTTCGAGGCGGGCACGGCAATGGTCTTGATCTTGCCGGGGAATTTCGACTTCTGTGGATCGTTGTAGATGCGGTTGCGGCCCATGCTCTGCAGACTCATCGCGGCCCGGCCGGTCTGCATCCAGACATTGACGTCCTCGGTGGAGAGCGTCGCGAAATTGCGCGGGAAGGCGCCGGCCTGGAAGAGCTCGCGCAGCAGCTTGATTGCGTTCAACATCGGCGGCTGGTCGGCGACGCATTTGTAGTTCGGCGTGATGAAGTCGCCATCCCAGGCGCGGGCGATGTCGATGACGTTGGGGTAGGTCACGCCGGGCATGCACAGACCGACGACGGCAGTCCCGTCGGCCCTGCGATAGGTGCAGGCGCGGGCCATCTCGACCATTTCCTCAATCGTGGCCGGCGGTTTGGTGAAGCCCTTCTCGGCCAGCAGTTCCTCGTTGTAGTGCAGCCCGGAGGAGGCATGCCGGAAGGGGATGGCAACCTGCTTGCCGCCGACCTTCATGCCCTCCATCAGGCCCGGGAAGATGTCGGGGGCGTCATCGAGCGGGTCGCGCTTCATGAAGTCGTCGAGCGGTTCGAACAGGCTCGCGGCGCGCGGCACGGCTTGGGTGTTGAGCAGGAACCCAACATCGACCGAGGTCTCGCCCAGACTAGCCTCGCGGAATAGGCGCTCCTGCAGGGGGCCGGTGTCGAAGGTGGTCCATTGCACCGTGGTGCCGTTCTTGTCGCACCAGAGCTTGGTGATGTCGCCGCCCTGCGCGCCCGTCGCGACCGTCTGCATGACGCGATGCGCGAAGAGGTTGAGCGGCGCCGTCTGCGCCAGCGCGGCTACGCTGTCGAGCCCGACGAAACTCAGCCCGATGAAGCCTCCGAGGACCTGCCTACGATCCAGCCCTGTCCCTGCTGTCATTGTTGTCTTCCTCCCGGATTGTCGCGATTTCCGCGATGGCGGCTTCAGCCGCTTCGAAATGCTTGCTCATGGCTCGCTCAGCCCATTCRCCGTCACCAGCGCGAATGGCCTCGACGACCTCAACATGGCGCTCGTAGGTCTCGCGCCAGTCACCGGTGTTGCGGGTGCTGCGCGAGTTGAACAGCTCCATGATCTCCCGGTTCAACGGGCGCAGCGCCCGGATCTGCAGGTCGAGCAGGGTGTTGCCGGCCGAGGCGGCGATGGCCTCGTGGAAGTCGAGATCGGCCTCGATCCAGCGCGGCACGTCGCCCCAGGAGGTCTCGAGCCGCTTCAGGATCTCGGTCAGCTTGACGACATCGGCCTCGGAGCGACGCTCGGCGCTGTAACGGGCGATTGGCGGCTCGAGCACGCGGCGCAATTCGACGGCCTCCGTGAGGCCGGTCTTGCTGCCGCGTACGGCAAACCGGAAGAAGCGGTCGAGAGGGGCGGCGTCGAGCGCCTGCACGCGCGTCGGCTTGCCCTGCTGGATATGGACGACGCCCATGGCCGCGAGCTGGCGGATGGCTTCGCGCGCGATTGGCTTGCTGACGCCGAAGGAGGCGGCCATGCGCGCCTCCGAGGGCAGCACGTCGCCGGGCTTGAGGCGGCCGTCGTGGATCGCCTGCGTGATGCGCTGGATCAGGGCGTCGCCGAGCCGCGTCGGCACGACGTCGACGTCGGCGAACGGATCATCCTCGATAAGGGCCGCGGCGGGATCGGTCATTCACAAGCTCCAAGGACATGATTGACAGATGCCAGCCAAGTTGGCAACTGTGCAGCCTATATGATAAGTTACCGTCCTGGGGAGGACGCATCGTTATGCCGGCTCGCAGCATCTCGCAGATCGTTGCCTATCCGCTGCGCGCCGTGCTGGCCAAGGCCCAGCGCACCTCGCAGGGCGACTATCCCGCCATCGAGGTCGTCGTCGTCGAAGTCACGACCAGCGACGGCCTCACGGGCTTCGGCGAGGGGCTGTGCAGGCGCGGCGCAGCCGGCTATGCGCGCTTTATCGAGGAGGCGTTCGTCCCCCGCCTGATCGGCAAGGACCCGGCCGACCGGCGCGCCCTGTGGAAGCTGATGCGCGGCGCGCTCTCGGGCCAGCCCGGCGGGCAGATCGTCGAGGCCATCTCGGCCATCGACATCGCGCTCTGGGACATCGCCGGCAAAGCGGCGGGGGTACCGATCCACAAGCTGCTCGGCGGCATGGGCCGAACCCACGTTCCAGCCTATGCGTCCTCGATCAACTGGCTCGACGACGCCACGGTCGAGGGCGAGGTGGCGGCTGCATTCAAGGCGGGGTTCCGCGAGATCAAGGTCAAGCTCGGCCACCCCATCAAGGACGCGATCGCGCGGGCCAAGTTCATCCGCAAGCTCGCCGGCGACGAGATCGCGCTCTATGTCGATGCCAACTGGGCCTATGACGTCGACGACGCGCTGGTCGTCGGGCGGGCGCTGGCAGATCTAGGCTATGGTTTCTTCGAGGAGCCGATCGCACCGCATGACCGTGCCGGCTATCGCCGCCTCGCCCAGCACCTGCCGATCCGCCTTGCGGCCGGCGAGAGCGACTACGTCGCCTCCGAGGCGTTGGCGATGCTGCAGGAGCGCTCGCTCGGGCTGATCCAGCCCGACGTCTCGCGCTCGGGCGGCATCACCGAGACCTGGCGCATCGCTGAACTCGCCGCGAGTTTCAACACGGCCTATGCCCCCCATGTCGGCTGGTCCGGTGCGATCTGCGTCGCCGCCAGCCTTCAACTGGCCGCGGCGGCCGAGACGCTGCGTACCTTCGAGTGCATGGTATACGCCAACCCACTGCGCGATTCCTTCACGCATCCGGTCGTCGGCGAAGGCAGCCAGCTCGTCGACGGACAGCTCCTCGTTCCACAGGGGCCGGGCCTGGGTATCGAAATCGACCGCGACATGCTCGCGCGGCATCGGATCGCTTGAGCGATGCAGCAGCGCTCGCGCCTTACCGCCTTCGCATTGGTCTGGCCGGTCCAGATGATGGTCGGCGGCATCATCTTCCTGCCGGCGATCTATGTGTTCTGGCTCAGCCTGAACCAGTCCTCCTTCGGGCAGGCGGCCACCTTCGTCGGCCTCGCCAACTACGCCAAGGTGCTGAGCGACCTCTATTTCTGGCGGGCGCTGGTCAACACGGTGATCGTCGTTGCCGTCGTCGTCCATGTCGAGCTGCTACTCGGCCTGMTAATGGCCCTGTTCTTCGCCTCCGGCATCCCCTTGCGCGCGCTGATGCTGGCTGTGGTGCTCGCGCCCTATGCCGTCTCCGAGGTCTCGGCGGTGGTGATGTGGCGCTACCTGTTCGAGCCCGATGTCGGGATGATGAGCCAGCTTCTCGGCGCCATCGGCCTGCCGCCAATCGAATGGTCGGTGAATCCGAGCCACGGCCTGCTGATGGTCTGCCTCCTCTCGATCTGGCTGCACCTGCCCTTCAGCTTCGTCATCCTGTACGCCGCCCGCCTCGCCATCCCCGGCGAGCTCTACGAGGCCGGCGCGATCGATGGCGCCTCGGGCTGGATGGCATTCCGCCGCATCACATTGCCGCTGCTGATGCCAGCGTTGCTGATCGCCGCGCTGTTTCGCTACATCTTCGCCTTCCGGCTGTTCTCGGAGGTCTGGCTGATGACCGGCGGCGGGCCTGCCCGCACCACCGAGGTGATGGCCGTCTACCTCTATCTCGAGGCCTTCCGGTACAACTCCTTCGGCGCCGCAGCCGCCACCGGCTGGCTGCTCGTGCTCGCGTCGCTCCTGCTCGCGCTGGTTTACCTGCGCGGGCTCTACAGGGAGATGTTCGGCAAGCATGCGTAAGCGCTCCCCCCTCATCACACTGTTGAAATTCCTCGGCGTCCTCATCATCGCGGCCTGGTCGCTGGTGCCGATCACATTGATCGTGATGTCGTCCTTCAAGGCCGACCGCGACATCTTCTCGGCCGCCTCGCGCTTCAAGTTCGAGCCGACGCTGGCGAACTACGCCATGCTGTGGAGCCGCTGGGGCGACTTCTTCACCGGGCTGTGGAACAGCTTCATCGTGACCACGGGGGCCACCGTGCTCGCCGTCTCGGTCTCGCTGCTCGCCGGCTACGCCTACTCGCGCCATGCCAGCAGGACGCTGCAAGCGAGCGCCTTCTTCCTGATCTTCATCAGGTTGATACCGCCGATCGTGATCACGCTGCCGCTATTCCCGGTGGTGAACTGGCTCAAGCTCAACGACACGCATTTCATCCTGATCCTGCTCTACGCGACCTTCTTCGTCTCGCTCGGCACGATCGTGATGCGGACCTTCATCGACCAGATCCCGCGCGAGCTCGACGAATCCGCGATGATCGACGGCGCCTCGCAATTCCAGATCATCCGGCKAGTGATCTTCCCGCTGGCGGCCCAGGGCATGCTCGCGGTCGCGGTCTTCGTCATCGTCTACGCGTGGAACGAATTCCTCTTCGCTTTCATCTTCACCACCACCAGGGCCAAGACTGCGCCTCTGGTCGTTGCGGAGATGATCGGCGCGGTCGAGGGCGTGGAATGGGGGGTGCTCTTCGCCGCCTCCGCCATCCAGCTCCTGCCCGTGCTCGCCTTCGTCATCCTCATGCAGAAACATCTCGTCGCCGGGCTTACGGCCGGCGCGGTGAAAGGATAGTCATGACCCAACTCGACGATATGCGCCGCGCCATCCGCGAGGCCGACCCGCAGCTCAGTCGTTTCGACCCCCTGCCGCGCATCATCTGCCTCGACGATTTCGATCGCGGCATGTGCGGCTGGACTCAGCTCGTCGGCAATTACGAGATCTCGCTCGACCAGATGCTCCCCGGCTACGCCCAGCACTCGCATGCGATGCTTTCGACACTGCCCAATTGGGACTTTGGCTCGCATGGCGGCGTCGATGGCTCCTATGCGCTGAAGCTCGCGACAAGGGCTAGGGCGGGCGCGCAGAACGTCACACTGAAGCGCCTGACCTTCCGCAAGGCCGGCCCGATCCGGATGGAGTGTTATTTCACCTTCAAGCCCGAGGCTAACGAGCTGCAGCTGATGGAGACAGATGTCCGCTCCTTCGGCTTTCTTTACGACCTCCAGGTGGGCGATCAGGCCGGAGCAGGCGGTCAGCGCGTAATGCCGCACTTACGTTTCCTCAACGCACAAGACGGCAAGCACCTCCAGAAATGGCAGTTCAAGCGCAAGACCACTGAAATCTTACCGATCGGCAATGTCGGCAAAACGATCTCGCACTACCACCTCGCGCCAACCGATTGGGAAGACCTGCCCGGCGGCGAGCAGAAGCTTTGCTACAACGAGATTCCGACAAAGATTAACTGGCACTATTTACGATTTGATTTCGATCTCGCCACGATGCAGGCGACCGGATTCCAAGTGAACGACCGTAAATTTGATCTCTCGACTTTCGAGCCAATCCGCATTCCGGCCATGAAGAATCTTTGGTGCATGCTCAACCTCTGCTTCTTCGCTGAGACGGACACCGACAAGCGCGCTTTCGCATATCTCGACTCCGTCTGCCTTTCGGGAGATTTCTAATGCTGCCTGAAAACCTCACTGCCGTCGTCGCCCGCAACGAGATCTGGACCGGAGACAGCGCGACGGAGCCTTACGAAGCCGGCTGGGCCAAGGAGGTTGTCGTCTTCRTTCGGGCGTTGAAAGAGCCGATCGGAGCGCTGCCGAAAGCGCGCATCGAGATTTCGGCGGACGGGATGCATTGGGCGCCGGAAGGCTCGGAATTCGAGCTGCCGGCGGCGAAAGATGCGGTGACATTCCAGCGAGTCGCCCATTTCGGGAATTTCCTACGCGTGGCCGTGACGCTACAGGAAGGCGTCGAGATTGCGGTGTTGGTGACATTTCATTTGAAAGCTTAAAGATACAATTGCGCAGCAAGCAATATTGTGATTGATGAGAAACGCGTGAATTGGGTTACTACCTAATACTTTATAGAATAGAACGCCATCTAGCAAAGTCGTCAAATCACGGGCGGCTTTGCTAACCATCTGTGAAACACCCACTGTCAGGCGCGATGGGTGCATCAATGCGGCTTTGGCTTCGCGCTCAAGAGTCTACGACCTAACCAGCGACTGCCGCCTCGCAAACCGCAGAATCACACCCAGCGATGCCGCGAGAGGTATCGCCAACAGCCTTGGCATGAGAATAGA
Organism: Allobosea sp. 05T422_2; assembly: GCF_056396265.1. NCBI lineage: Bacteria > Pseudomonadati > Pseudomonadota > Alphaproteobacteria > Hyphomicrobiales > Alloboseaceae > Allobosea > Allobosea sp. 05T422_2. Next base: position 15,059 of record NZ_JBFTLD010000122.1, read on the forward strand.
AGAGGTGCTCGTTGCATCCATTCTGATAGCCACTCCTCTCCCCGTCCTCAAACCGACAATTGATGATGTTGGGTCCGCAAGGCCCGTGACGATTGGGCTGGGCAGCGAGCCGAAGGCGCTCGGCATAGCCCCCCGACATTTGCGACGAAGAACCGTTCGCCAACTTAACCGTAATTGGAGATGTTGGGCCAGTTGCGTTGCCCGGACGCACAAACACGTTACTATTACGTTAAGGAAATTATCGAGTTGCCGCGCGGATCGAGCCCAGCCGCGCGTTTTCAATCCAGTGGCGGGCGTTAACAGGTGAAGTCATGAATACGCTGCTCGCACCCCCTGTGGCCGCCCTGATTGGCCTCGCCGGTCTCGTCTTCACCGCCAGTGACGCTGAAGCCCAGCGCCGTGGAGTCGGTGCAGGCGGTGGTTACCGAGGTGGTGCGGTGGGTATTGGTTCCCGCGCTGGATACCGTGCCGCTGCCGTTGGCGGTGGCTACCGAGGTGGATATGGTGGCGCGTACCGTGCCGGATACCGTGGAGCCTACCGTGGGGCGGCATACCGTGGCGGTTACTACGGCAATCGTTACTACGGTGGCCGGGCGCTCGCAGCAGGCGTCGGACTCGCAGCAGGTGCTGCCTATTACGGCAACGGTTATGGCTACGGTTCTGGCTATGGCTACGCCGCGCCCGCCGCCTACGGCTACGGTTCTGGCTATGCCACTCCCGCCGCCTACGGCTACAATGTCAATGGCGTCTATAGCGACGCTCCCTATGCCACCACCACGTATTCCGGCAGTGCATGTAATTGCAATCAGGGAACCGTGAGCGGCTATTCGCAGCCCGTCTACTACGGCACGCCGGCCTCAACTTACTATGGCGGCGGCGGCTACTACGGGGGAGGCTACTATGGCCGCGGATACTATGGCAGACCTGTCCTTCGTGCGGGCATTCGCCGCGCCGCATATTACAATAACCGACCAGTTGTTGGGCACTACGGTAGGCGCTGGTAAATCTCCAGCCCCAACAGGCATCAGCGCACTCGTCGCGCTCCTTGTTTGAGCGGAATAGACGTAGCTCAGCGGTGGGATGCTGGTCATGTGCATCCAAGCATGAGAGCACGGTAAGAGGTTCGACCGCGATGTTGAGCCTCTGGTGCCGTCAACTCCACTCGCGCCCCGCCATTCATTGCCGCAGCTTCGTCCGTCGGCATTTTCCGCCAGCCCTCACGGCCTTGGCCAGTGCGCGCTTCTGCCCGACGATGACGACCAGCCGCTTGCCCCGCGTCACGCCCGTGTAGGGGAGGTTGCGGGCCAGCATCATGTAGTGCTGGGTCGCGACCGGGATGACGACGGCGGGTCAGGTTCGCGACCGATCCCGACGTCTTTGAAGGGCGTCGGGGAGCAGTTACAGGGGCAGGCAACACGGGCCTCCGATGTGCCAATAGCAGAAGCCGGTTCTGCTTCGCCCGCCAGCCATGCCGCAGTCACGCGTGTGTCGCCGAAGGAGTGGGCGGCGAAGCGAGTTCGTGGAGTATGGTGACTAGCTCAGTGTGAACAGGCGATGTCCGATCACTGAACACCTCGATTGGATTTGCTTAAGTGAGCCGGTTGAGACGTGTGAGCAGGCGAATGCGCTGACGGAGGGTAAGTTTGGCTTCGGACGAGCGCCCGATGCCGCTAGGTGGCGGCCCAATCCTCGACATTCTGACCGGCCAAGCCTAGACAGCCGCCTGCCGTGCACGGAAGGGCGCCCCTCCATGAAACTCCGCCCCGACACGCTGGCGATGACCGCCGTCCTCGCCATGCTGACGGCGCTCGGCCCGCTCTCGACCGATTTCTACCTGCCCTCGCTGCCCGACATCGTCCGGGTGATGCAGACCGACATCGCCGGCGCGCAGGCGACGCTGTCGGTCTTCCTGTTCGGCTTCGCCGGCGGCCAGATCTTCTGGGGACCACTCTCCGACCGGGTCGGCCGCAGGCCGGTGCTGCTGGTGGGGCTCGGCATCTTCATGGTGTCGACATTGGCCTGCGCCTTCGCGCCCTCGATCGAGGCCCTGACCATCGCCCGCGCGGTCCAGGCGCTGGGCGCGTCGGGACCGATCGTGCTCAGCCGCGCCATGGTGCGCGATCTCTATGAGGGGCCGCGTGCCGGCCGCGAACTGGCCCGCATGGGGATGATCATGGGGCTGGTGCCGGCGATTGCGCCGGTGCTCGGCGGGGTGCTGCAGCAGGCCTTCGGCTGGCGCTCGACCTTCGTCGCCACGCTGGCCTTCGCCGCTGCCGTGGTGGCGATGGTGACGTTTCTTCTGCCCGAGACGATCCGGAACCGCTCGCGCGAGCCGCTCTCGCTGGGCTCCATCATCCGCGGCTTCGGCACGCTTTTCGCGAGTCGTGCCTTCCGCGTTTATGTCGCGCTGACGGCGCTGGCCTACGGCGGGCTCTTCGCCTTCATCTCCGGCTCGTCCTTCATACTGATCGGCATCCATGGTCTGACGCCGGTCCAGTATGGCCTGTCCTTCAGCCTCGTCGTGCTTGGCTTCATTCTCGGCACGATCCTCGCGCAGCGTCTGGTCGCCCGCCGTGGCATGGACGGTGTCATCGCGCTCGGCGTGCGGTGCCTCGCCGGCGGAGGCCTTGCCATGCTGGTCTGCGTCGCTGGCGATTTCGGTGGCGTGGCCGGCGTTGTGCTGCCGATGGCGCTCTACACCTGTGGTGTCGGCCTCACGATGCCGCAGGCCCAGGCCTCGGCGATGATGCCCTTCCCGGATAGCGCCGGCGCGGCCTCATCCTTCACTGGGATTTGCCAGATGTTGTTCTCGGCCTGCGTCGGCCTCCTCGTCGGACATGCGCTGAAGAGCGGCGCGCTGCCGTTGCCGCTGGTGATGTCGGCGATCGGCGTCGCCGCGCTCGTGCTGTTCAGGGCGAGCGCCGCCGTGCGGGCGGCCAGGATCTAGCGGTCAGCCGTAACGCCCATCACTCGTCCGGTCCTAGTGAAATTAATTGCACATCATCGTGGAAAAAAACCCGCAGTGCCGCGGCCACACGCTGGCTTCTACGGGGTTTCAATCACCCGGACTTCCCTCGGGAGGCCACCGGGGTGCCAGTTGGACTATCCGCTACTGCGGCTCCTCCGGCCGTCGAAGCGGGTCATGGAAAGATCTTGCAAGGCCCTATGGTGCTCCCGGTAAGCAACCTGGTCAAGAAATGACAGGATCAGCGTTCATAGGCGCTCGGATGGATCTCGCCGGCCTTGATGCGGGCAATGATGCCGTCCGCGTAGTCGGACACCCTGTCCCACAGCGCTGGTAATGCTCGTTCATGCCTCGCTCCGTCGGAAGAAGCGGATGGCTGCGCGGAGGGCCACTCGTGGCGGCAATGACGAGGCGAAGGCATTTGGTCGCGGCGATGCTGGTGGGCTTGCTCCTTTAGCGCAGGGCGGTCGCAGCCCGCTCGATCTCTGCCTTGTACGTGGCGCAGAACTGCGTCGGGCCGGCTGTCGACTCGGCCAGCACCCCGTCTCTCGCGGCCTCCATCGCGCTTCGCGGACGGTTGGGATCTGTTGCTTCGCCCTCGCGAGAACGCCGGTGGGCAGTGATGTGCACTTGTCATGATAGGCCGTGACAAGCGCGATGCCGCGCGCGGCCCACTGGTTGGTCGCGACTGCGCGATCGATCTGATCATTGCCGACATCCGCGAGGAGCTGCGCGGCCGCCCCTATGACCTGGTCGCGGTCGCCGGGGGCTGGCAGCACCGGACGCGCGGCGCCTTCGGGCCGGCAATCCGGGCGGTCTCGGCAGCGCCGCAAGCGACCGCCGGCCTGTCACCGAGCGAGATGCTGTTCCTGTCCGGGATCGCTTATCTGCAGCCGATCACCCGCAGCGAGCTCGGCAAGGTCTTTGGCAAGGAGATGAGCCGCGACAGCGTTGCGGCGCTAAAACGCGCCGGCGTGATCACGGCCGGACCGCGCAGCCCGGAACCGGGGGCGCCCTATACCTATGTCACGACCGACACATTCCTGTCGGTCTTCGGTCTCGCCAGCC
>NZ_JBFTLD010000123.1:0-18742 GCF_056396265.1 Allobosea sp. 05T422_2
GGCTTGGTGTCACCGTAGAGACCGACATGATCGAGGTCTTTCCGATCGGCGGCGCAGAACGCCCAGACGGCTGCCTCCCCGGAGAGGCCCTGGCCGTGAACCGTCGTGTCGCGCGGCAGACCCGCGCTCTGGTGGCGCTTGAGACCGGCAGCACGCGGGCCGACTACCCCGCCTATTTCAATGCCTGCGCGCCAGGAATCCAGGTGACCCATCACGCCGGGCTGCCGCCTGCTCGCGCGGGCTGGATCGACTTCGTTTTTCGCTCGAGCCCCGGCCCGCAGGGCAACGGCCATGTCGAGATCGTGGCGAACGGCCGACACGTCGCCACGATCAAGGGCCCGATCGGCCATCGCGGCCCAGGCCTCGGAAAGAAGCAGTATTTCAAGTTCGGACCTTACCGCGCCGCCAACACAGGCCCGTGGAGCGTAAGTTACGACGATTTCCGGCGCGGGCCGCGTTGCGCGGATGTCATCCGGAACGGGCAATGTCCGCCGGAATGAGCGCGCGCAAGACAGAGATTGGCAAGACGCAACTTTCCACGTCTAGTGCCAGGGGACCCGGTGACCCGGGAGTGAATACGGGGTTCAGGCGTTAGCAGCTCATGGATATCTTGCGGATCAGCGATTTGCGGATCGGCTTCACGGTGCACGGGTTCGCCCGGGATGTCGTGAAGGGGGTCAGTCTGCGTGTCCCCGCGGGGAAGACAGTTGCCCTTGTCGGCGAGTCCGGATCCGGCAAATCGGTGATCTCGCAGGCGATCATGGGGCTCCTGCCCCGCGCGGGCGCCGTCACCGGCGGAGAGATCCTATTTCGCGATCCGCTCGACCGGAACACCGTGATCGACATTGCGGGCCTGACCGCCGAAGGCGAAGCGATACGCGCGCTGCGCGGCGGCCGTATCGGCATGATCTTCCAGGAGCCGATGTCCTCGCTCTCACCGGTGCACACCATCGGCAACCAGATCGAGGAAGCCCTGCAACTGCATCGCCCGACCGATGATGCTTCGGCACGCCGGCAGATCGAGACGATGCTTCGGCGCGTCGGCTTCAAGGACCCGGTGCGCGCCTACGGCTATTACCCGTTCGAGCTTTCCGGCGGTCTGCGTCAGCGCGCCATGCTCGCCATGGCCCTGATCTGCCAGCCCGCCCTGCTGATCGCGGACGAGCCGACCACTGCTCTTGACGTCACCATCCAGGCCCAGGTGCTCGACCTGATGCGAGATCTCCAGGCCGAGATGGGCATGGCGATCCTGCTCATCACCCATGATCTCGGCGTCGTTGCCAACATGGCCGACGAGGTTGTGGTGATCTATCACGGCGAGATCATGGAAAGCGGTCCTGTCGAGGATATCTTCCGACGTCCGCGACACCCGTATCTCAAAGCGCTGCTGAAAGCCTCGCCGCATTTCGACATGCAGGAGGGCGAGCGGCTGGTCGCATTGCGCGAGGCACGTGCCCAGCCTGTGGCAACGCCGCGTGCCGCCCCGCTCATCTCCCGGCCTGCCAATGCGCCGCCATTGCTGAGCGTGCGCCACCTGCGCAAGACCTACACCACTGGCTCGCGCGGGTTCTTCGGCAAGGGCACCCAGGCTACGGTGCTTGCGGTCGACGATGTCGGGTTCGACATCGCGCGGGGCGAATGCCTCGGCCTTGTCGGCGAGAGCGGCTGCGGCAAGACCACCGTCAGCAAGATCATCATGCGCGCGATCACGCCCGATGCCGGGGCGGTGACCTTCAATGACGGCTTCGGCCCGACAGACGTCCTCTCCCTGCAGGGCGAGGAGCTGCGGCGCTTCCGTCAGCGAGTCCAGATGATCTTCCAGGACCCGGTCTCGTCTCTGTCGCCGCGCATGACCGTCATGAACATCCTGCGCGAGCCGCTGGTGATTCACGAGCGCGGTGACGGCGCCGAGCAGACGGCCCGCGTGCGCAGCCTGATGGAGAGCGTTGGGCTCGATCCGCGCTTCCTCAGCCGTTACCCGCATTCCTTCTCCGGTGGCCAACGTCAGCGCATCGGCATTGCGCGCGCGCTCGCGCTCGACCCGGACCTGATCGTTTGCGACGAACCGGTATCGGCGCTCGATGTCTCGGTGCAGGCGCAGATCCTCAACCTGCTCAAGGACCTACAGGCCGAGCGCGGCCTCACCTTCCTGTTCATCTCGCACAATCTCGCCGTCGTGAACTACATGGCGGACCGGATCGCGGTCATGGCCAATGGCCACATCGTCGAACTCGCGCCGCGCCACGCCCTCTTTGCCTCGCCAGCTCACCCCTATACGAAAGCCCTGCTGCGCTCGGTGCCCTTCGCCGATCTCGACCGCAAGCTCGATTTCAAGCTCGTCGCACCCGGCGGCGCCTCCGATTACAGCCATTGGGCGCCGGCCTTCAGACCGGAACCCGGCGTCAGCCTCGAGCCGCTATCCCTGGGCGAAGGCCACTACGTCCTGGCCCGTCCGGAAGCAAACCACAGGGAGTTGGTCTGATGACATCCCGCCGGCAGCATCCCACACGCCGTGCCGCTCTCTTGCTCGGAGCCGGCGCTCTCGCCGTTCAGGGCCTGCCGCGCGGCGTGCTCGCACGCGAACCCAACCCGATGGATTTCATCGACAGCCCATTCTGGGCCGAGAAGGTGGCGGCAGGCACCATGCCGGTGATCGCGCTTCGCCTGCCGGAAGAGCCCCGCGTGATCGAAGTGTCCGGCCCCGACCGTGTTCCCGGGCGGCATGGTGGCACGATGCGCATGCTGATGGGCGACCAGCGCGACATCAGGATGATGACGCTCTACAGCTATACCCGGCTTCTCGTCTATGACGACAACCTCGAACTCGCGCCGGACATCCTGGAGGCGGTCGACGTCAAGGACGGCCGTGTCTTCACGCTGAAGCTGCGCAAGGGGCATCGCTGGTCGGACGGCAGCCCCTTCACCACGGAGGATTTCCGCTACTGGTGGGAGGATTTCGCCAATAACCGGCGCCTCTCACCTGGCGGGCCGCCCCAGGCGATGCTCGCGGGCGGCGAGAAGCCGGTCTTCGAAGTGCTGAGCGAGACCGAGGTCCGCTACAGCTGGAGCAAGCCGAACCCGGTCTTCCTGCCCTCGCTCGCCGACGCCCAACCGACCTATATCTACATGCCTTCGGGCTACCTGAAGCAGTTCCACGAGCGCTACGCCGACAAGGTCACGCTCTATGCCCGCGTCAAGACGGCGCGCGTCAAGGACTGGGGCTCGCTGCACGAGCGGTTCTCGCGCATGTACAGGCCCGAGAACCCCGATCTGCCGACGCTCGACCCCTGGCGCAATCTGACATCGCTCCCCGCCGAGCAGTTCGCTTTCCAGCGCAACCCCTATTTCCACCGCGTCGACCAGGCCGGGCGGCAGTTGCCCTATGCCGACGAAGTGACAATCACGATTGGCACGAATTCGCTGATCCCCGCGAAGACCGCAGCCGGCGAGAGCGACCTCCAGGCGCGCTATCTCCGTTTCGACAATTACACCTTCCTGAAGGACGCCTCGAAGCGGATGAATTTCGACGTCAGGCTCTGGAAGCGGGCCGAAGGCTCCTGGTTTGCGCTGATGCCGAACCTGAATGCCATCGATCCGATCTGGCGCGATCTCAATCGCGATGTCCGTTACCGCCGCGCCCTCTCCGTCGCGATCAATCGCAAGGACATCAACCAGGTGATCTTCTTTGGCCTTGCCAAGGAAAGCGGCAATACGGCGCTGCCCGAGAGCCCACTTTATGACGCCGCCAACGCCAATATGTGGATGCAGGCTGACCGGGCGCTGGCCAACCGCCTGCTCGACGAGATCGGGCTGACCAAACGTGCCCCGGACGGCATACGGCTCCTTCCCAATGGCCAGCGCCTCGAATTTACCGTGGAAACCGCCGGCGAGAGCACCGAAGAGACGGACATCCTCGACCTGATCAAACAGGATCTGCAGGAGGTCGGGATCAAGATCTATCCCCGCTCGACCCAGCGCGACGTCTTTCGCCGCCGCATCCTGGCCGGCCAGACCGTGATGTCGGCCTGGGCGGGCATGGATAACGCGCTGGTCGCGGCCGAGATGGAACCCGATGCGCTCGCCCCAACGTCGTCGATGCAGTTCAACTGGCCGCGTTGGGGCCAGTTCCTGGAAAGCGGCGGCCGCGAAGGCGAAGAGCCTGACCTGGCCGAAGCGCAGGAACTGGTCAGGCTCTACCAGGCCTGGCGCGTAAGCGTGACCCATGACGAGCGCAGAACGATCTGGCGCGCGATGCTGAGGATCAATGCCGAGCAGCTCTTCACCATCGGCGTGGTCAATGGCACGCTCCAGCCGGTCGTGGTCTCGCGCAATCTGCGCAATGTTCCCGAAAAGGGCYTTTACAGCTTCGAGCCGGGTGCCTTTTTCGGCCGCTACCTGCCCGATACCTTCTGGTTCGACGATGCTCAGGTGAAGAGCTGACCGATGCTGCTGAAATACATCCTCAAGCGCATCCTGCTGATGATACCGACGCTGCTGGTAACCAGCGCGTTGATCTTCACCGTCATCAACCTGCCCGAGGGCGACTATTTCGAGACGCTTGCCGCCGAGATGCAGGCCCAGGGCGAAAAGGCCGACCTCAGCCGCATCGAGTTCCTGAAGACGGAGTATGGCTTCGACAAGCCGCCGATCGAGCGCTATTTCCACTGGGTCACCGGGCTCATGCGCGGCGACATGGGCTATTCCTTCGAATATCAGCGCCCGGTAAGCGAGATCGTCGGGGATCGATTGCTGCTGACGATGATCGTCTCCTTCGTCACCATCATCTTCACCTGGGTCGTCGCCTTCCCGATCGGCATCTATTCCGCCACCCATCAATACAGCTGGGGTGACTACGGCCTCACATTCCTCGGGCTGATCGGGCTTGCCGTGCCGCATTTCCTGCTGGCGCTGGTCTTCATGTATTTCGCCAATGTCTGGTTCGGCACCTCGATCGGGGGGCTCGTCGATCCACAATATCTCAACCAGCCGATGAGCTGGGCAAAGCTCCGCTCGGTGCTGGAGCATCTCTGGATTCCCGTCATCATCATCGGCGCCGGCGGCACCGCCGGCATGATCCGCGCCGTGCGCGCCAACCTGCTCGACGAACTCCAGAAGCAGTACTACGTCACCGCCCGCGCGAAGGGGCTGCCGCCCGGCAAGGCGTTGCGCAAATATCCGCTGCGCATGTCGCTGAATTTCTTCATTTCCGATATCGGCGACATTCTGCCCTCGATCGTCTCCGGCGCGGAGATCGTCGCGATCGTGCTCTCGCTTCAGACGACCGGTCCGCTGCTGATCCGCGCCCTGCAGGCGCAGGACATGTACCTCGCTGGTTCCTTCCTGATGTTCCTCTCGTTCCTCACCGTGATCGGGGTGCTGATCTCGGACATCGCGCTGGCGATCCTCGATCCGCGCATCCGCCTCCRGGGAGCGGCCACCAAGTGAAGCCCGCTCTCCCGCCAGACGGCGCGCCGCTGCTGCATACGGCCTCGACCGCGCCGTTCGAACCCTACGCCGTCGAACGCATGACGCCTGAGCAGGAGCGCGTCTATCTCGCGTCACAATGGCAGTTGATGTGGTGGAAATTCCGCAAGCATCGGCTCGCGGTGATCTCCGGCGTCTTCATCATCCTCATGTATCTGACGGTGATATTCGCCGAGTTCCTGGCGCCCTACCATTACACCACCCGCAATACCGAATTCATCCGCGCCCCGCGGCAGGAGGTGCATCTCTTCCACGAAGGTCGCTTCCTCGGCCCCTTCGTCTATCCCTATACGCAGCGCCTCAACATGGAGAACCTGAAGCGCGAATACGATGTCGACCGCAGCCGGCCGCAGCTGATCCGCTTCTTCTGCCGGGGCGACGACTACGATTTCTGGCGCCTGGTACCGGGCAACCTTCACCTCGTCTGCCCTCCCAAGGACGGCACGCTGTTTCTCCTCGGCACCGATCGGCTCGGGCGCGACATGCTCTCGCGCATCATCTATGGCGGCCGCATCTCGCTCAGCATCGGCCTGCTCGGGGTCGGTGTCAGCTTCATCCTCGGCGTCATCATCGGCGGTATCGCCGGCTATTACGGCGGCAAGATCGATCTCTTCATCCAGCGCGTGATCGAAATCGTGCAGTCCCTGCCGCATATCCCGCTCTGGCTCGCGCTGGCCTCGATCATGCCGCCATCCTGGAGCCCGCTGCTCGTCTATTTCGGCATCACGATGATTCTCGGCCTGATGGACTGGACCGGTCTTGCCCGCGCGGTCCGCTCGAAACTGCTCTCGCTGCGCGAGGAAGACTATGTCGTCGCCGCCCAGCTGATGGGCGCCAAGCCTGCGCGGATCATCGGCCTGCACCTCGTGCCGGGCTTCATGAGCCATCTCATCGCCTCGGCCACCATCACCGTGCCGAAAACGATCCTGGGCGAGACGGCGCTCAGCTTCCTCGGACTTGGACTCAGGCCACCGATCACCAGCTGGGGCGTGATGCTGAACGAKGCGCAGAACGTCAATGTTGTGGCGCTCTATCCCTGGTTGCTCTATCCGGTCGTTCCGGTGATCCTGATCATCCTGGCCTTCAACTTCCTTGGCGACGGCTTGCGCGATGCGGCCGATCCCTACCGCTGAGCGCGCCGCCACCTCCTGCTCGCGGACCTGACATCCTGTGCGGATCGCATTTCACACGCCGCTCAATGCGTATGAGGACGGCAGGATTTCCGGTGACCGGCGCATGGCGCACCAGCTCGTCGAGGCGATGACACGGCTCGGCCATGCCGTCGCCCCGATCGCGGATGCGCGCTCCTATATGCGCAGCGCGGAGCCCGCGCTCCTGGATCAGCGCCTCGCCGAGGCGGCCGGCCGGCGCGATGCCTTGCTGGCCGCCTGGGAGACCAATGGCAACCGGCCGGGGCTCTGGTTCACCTATCACAGCTATTACAAGGCCCCCGACCTCCTGGGGCCCGAGATCACGAAGCGGCTCGACATTCCCTATGTCGTCGCCGAGGCAAGCGATTCCGGCCGGCGCTCCGAAGGKGAATGGGCCCGGCATGTCGCACTCGCAAGGCGCGGCTTCCGCGCTGCCGATCTGCATTTTTGCTTCACCGAGCGTGATCGTGGTGGCGTCGAGGCCCGCTCCTCGGACCGCACGCAATTCCTCGAGCTGCCCCCCTTCATCGCGTTGGAGCCCTCCACTCCCCACCGCCGATCCGGTGCCGCAGCCACGCGCCTGATCACCGTCGCGATGATGCGTCCAGGCGTTAAGCTCGAAAGCTATCAAGCGCTTGCCGCCAGCCTCGCCCGCCTGATCGATCGTCCCTGGACGCTCACCATCATTGGCGATGGACCCGTGCGCGATCAGGTCGAAGTGGCCTTCGCGCCCCTCCCGCGCGAGCGCATCGAATGGCGCGGTGCGCTGGATCGCCCTGCCGTCGGCGCGGCGCTGGCGGAGCATGACATATTTGTGTGGCCCGGCATCGGCGAAGCCTATGGCCTGGTCTATCTCGAAGCCCAGGCTGCGGGTCTCCCGGTCGTCGCCTTCGACAGTGGCGGCGTCGCAGCCACCGTCCGAAATGGAGAGACCGCGATCCTGGTGCAGGATGGCGACCTCGCGGCTTTGGCAACAGCGTTGGCGGAGCTCATCGAGAACACGAACCGGCGCGAAGATATGGGTCGCGCCGCGCGAAACTTCGTCTTGCGGGAACGGACGCTCGACCGGACGAGCGAGATCATCTCGCACGGCCTCGCATTGGCGCAGGCGGCTCGCGCCGCATATCGGGTCGCGCGCGCGGAATCGACCGGGCCATGAGCACCCCGCTCTGGGCTCCGCTTCTCGCCGAACTCGACCGCTGGAGCACGCAGGGCCGGCGCCTTCAGCTCTGGCTTCGCGATGACGACGCGATCGCGCCAAGCCCGCAGCTCGACAGGCTGGCAGCCCTGGCCGAACATTTCGATGCGCCCGTGCTACTCGCGGTCATCCCCTTCCTGGCGCAACCCGCTCTCTGCGAGCGCTTGCGGAGCGCCCCGCTCCTAATGCCCTGCCAGCATGGCACCTGGCACCGCAATCACGCCCCCCAGGGCGAGAAGAAGTCGGAGTTCGGAAGCCACCGGTCTCGGGACATCATTGGCGCAGAGATCGCGGCTGGGCGACGCCGGCTTATGGATCTGTTTGGCCCGACCCTGCTGCCGGTCTTCGTCCCCCCGTGGAACCGGATCGACAGGGATATCGCGGCAGGCTTGCCGGAGCTCGGCTTCAGCGGGCTCTCCTGCTTCCGCCATTTCGGCTTCGCGGCTCCCCGCGGGTTTTCCGTCGTCAACACCCAGATCGACATCATCGACTGGCATGGCGGGCGCATTGGTCGCCCGGCCCCCGCCATTGCCGAGGAGATCGTCACGGAACTCACACGAAGACGTGAGGCTGGAATAGGCAACAGCCCACTTGGCCTGTTGCTGCATCACCGCGACCATGATGACGGGGCCTGGGCCGTTCTCGATGCCTTGCTCGGCTCAATGGTCCATCACCCCGCCGTGGAGTTGGTCGGCCTTCGACAGTTGTTTTCAGGCTCGAACACTGCCTAGAGTGAAGCTGCGACGCTGGGTGAGCGTCCGCCACCTGGCCAAGCCGGACTTGGATGGACGCGCGTGTGGCGCTATATCCGAATCCGAACAATTCTAGGTGCGTTCGCCCTCGCTCGAGGTCGTTTGGCCGTTTCGCGGAGGGCGAGCCGTCTATGCCGTATAACGTCATCGACATCGGCGGTGCCGACCGCGCGCCGCGCAGCCCTCAGGCCCCGAGGGTGCTGATCTACAGCCACGACACCTTCGGGCTCGGCCATATCCGCCGCTGCCGCGCGATCGCCAATTCCCTGGTCGCCAGCTATTCTCATATATCAGTGATCATCGTCTCGGGCTCGTCGATGATCTCGAGCTTCCAGTTCGGCGACGGCGTCGACTATGTCCGCGTTCCCGGCGTCGAGAAACAGGATGACGGGGGCTACGCCCCGCATCATCTCAATCTCGATCTCGGCGACACGCTGCGCCTGCGCGCCGACCTGATCAGACAGACCGTGCTGTCCTTCGATCCGGACGTCGTGATCGTCGACAAGGAGCCCGTGGGCTTGCGCGGCGAACTCTTGTCTTCACTCGAGATCCTGCGCCGGCGCGGTGCCCGCATCGTGCTCGGTCTGCGCGACGTGCTCGACGAGCCGAGCAAGGTCCTCGAGGAGTGGCGACATAGCGGCGCGCTCGAGGCACTGGGTTCGGTCTATGACGATATCTTCGTCTATGGGCTGGAAAGCGTCTATCAGCCGCTTCAGGGCCTGCCCGACCAGCATCTCTTCGCCGACAAGATCCGCTATACCGGCTATCTCAAGCGCGCCGTGCCAAGCCCGATGCCGCCGACCCGTCACCCGAAGATCACCAAGGGCCCTTTCATCCTGGTCACCCCCGGCGGCGGCGGGGACGGCATGGGCCTGACCGACTGGGTGATTTCGGCCTACGAATCCGACCCGACGATCGAGCTGCCGGCGCTGATCGTGTTCGGCCCGTTCATGTCGCGCGAGAAGCGCAAGGATTTCGCCGAGCGGATCGCTCGCATCCCGAAGCTCGAAGGCCTCGGTTTCGAGCCGCGCCTCGAACTCCTGATGAATCGCGCTCACTGCGTGGTCGCCATGGGCGGCTACAACACCTTTTGCGAGATCCTCTCCTTCGACAAGCCGGCGCTGATCGTGCCGCGCGTCCGGCCACGGCGGGAGCAGAGCATCCGCGCCGAACGCGCCGACAGCCTTAAGCTCGCCACCATGCTGCACGATCCGCTTCAGGATGGTCAGGCTACGCGCGATCCGGCGATCATGGCTGCCGCCCTTCACGCCCTGCCCAAGCGCATGCCGCCGTCTCAGGCCTTCGTCCCGAGCCTGCTCGACGGCCTGCCCGCCATCAACCGCGCGCTTGCCGACGATCTCTCGATGCCGATCCGCGGCCGGGCGCTGGCCCAGAACAGCGCGGCGGTCAGCTGAGCCTCGCACGGGCCGTGCTCCACGGCTGTGAAGACCGCCCGAATTCGCTTGAGAAAATGGGCTGACAAGGCTGCGGAAACTTCGCAATATATCAGCCGGGGAGAATGACGGCGCCGCAACGGCGCCTCTTCATGGGAGATCGTTCTCGATGGCGCAGCTGCTGTTCAAGAATTTCGCCATGCTCGAGCCCGACCATGGCGAATTGCGCCGCGGCTACGAATTGCTGGTCGAAGGCGATACGATCCGCGAGGTCTCCGACAAGCCGATCAAGACGGCCAAGGCTGATGTGATCGATTGTGGCGAGCGTACCCTGATGCCCGGCCTGATCGACAGCCATGTCCATGTCTTCCTCTCGGAAGTCTATATCCGCGCCATGGAAAGCATGCCGCTGACCCTGATGACGGCCCGCTCCGTCCGGCTGATGAAGGGCATGATCGATCGCGGCTTCACCTCGGTGCGCGACACCGGCGGCGCCGATTGGGGCATCAAGGAAGCCGTCGAAAAKGGCGATATCCCGGCTCCGCGCCTGTTCATCGCCGGCCAGGCGATCGGCCCGACCGGAGGCCACAGCGACCCGCGCCGGCGCACGGATTTCGGCGCCCGCTGCCATTGCTGCAACGCCATGGCCTATACGATGAACGTCTCCGACGGCGTTTCCGCGGTGAAGAAGTCCGTGCGCGAGCAGATGCGGCTCGGTGCCGACCACATCAAGATCATGATGTCGGGCGGAGTCGCGTCGCCCTATGATCCGCTGGATTCGATGCAGTTCAGCGTCGACGAGGTGAAGGCGGCCGTCGAGGAGGCCAAGGCATTTGGCCGCTATGTCTGCGCCCATGCCTACACGCCTGAAGCGATCACCCGTGCCGCGCAATGTGGCGTTCGTGCCATCGAGCACGGCAATCTGATCGACGAGGCCTCCGCCAAACTGATGGCGGAGAACAATATGGTGCTCACCGCCAATCTCGTCGCCTATTACGCGATGAAGGAGCGTGCGGCCGAGTTCGGCATGACGGGGGATATGCTGGCCAAGAACGATCTGGTCATCGATGGCGGCCTGCGTTCGCTCGAGATCTGCAAGCGCGCCGGGGTTCCCGTCGCCTATGGCAGCGATCTGCTCGGCCAGCTCCAGGTCGATCAATCCCGCGAGTTCCTGCTGCGCAGCGAGGTTCTCTCGCCGATCGAGATCATTCGCTCCGCGACGACCGTCGGCGCCCATCTGCTACGGATGGAGGGCAAGCTTGGCACGCTGCGTGCAGGCGCCTTTGCCGACATCATCCTGGTCGATGGTGACCCGTTGAAAGACCTCGGCCTCTTCCAGAACCAGGGCGCGGCTCTGTCGGCGATCATGAAGGGCGGGAACTTCCACAAGAACCGCCTGCAGTGAGAATCGGGCGGCGACAATGGGTCGACAAAAACCGGCTTGATTGTTTGTAAGTTGAGCCGCAGCCTGCTGTCGGAGCGGATCGAAGGGCGGAGGGCATGGCAGTGACGAGCCGGCGGCAATCGCAGAGCGACCACAACACAACACGCCCGGCGTGGTCATCGCGGCTGGCCGATGGCCGGGCTGGATTCGCCGCTTGAGCGCCGCCCAGCGCCCAAGCTTCGGCCGAATCGCGCTGAATGGCGCTGCCGGCCTGTCGTTAGGCTTCATCCTGCTGCCGCTGGTCTTCGTGATCTGGCTCGCCTTCTTCCGGCAGGAGATTCCGTCCTTCCCGCCCGAAGGCTACTCCCTGAAATGGTTTGCGGCCGTTCCCGGGCAGAAGGCCTTTGTCGACGGCTTCATTCTCAGCCTGCAGGTCGGCGTGCTGGCGACCTTGATCGGACTGGCGCTCGGGGTCCCGGCGAGCCTAGCGCTCGTCCGCCACCGCATCCCTCTAGGCCCGCTGGTGAATACCCTGTTGCTGCTGCCGCTGGTGATGCCGGGCATCGTGCTCGGCACCGCACTCTATGTCTTCCAGATCGAAACCGAGATCGCGACCGGCTGGCCGGTCCTGGGCTCGGCGGGCGGCCTCATCGCGGCCCATACGCTCGTGGTCGTGCCCTGGGTCGTCAGGCTGGTCACGGCAAGCCTTGCCGGCTTCGACCGCACCATCGAGGAAGCTGCTCAGAATTTGGGCGCCGGTCCCTGGAAGACCTTCTGGCGCGTCACCTTGCCAAGCATCCGGCCGGGTATCGTGGCAGCCGGCCTGTTCGGCTTCGTCACCTCTTTCGGCAATCTCGAAATGAGCCTGTTCCTCGTCGGACCGGGCCGCACGACCCTGCCGATCGCGATCCTGCAATATCTCGAATGGAAGATCGATCCGACGGTTGCTGCCGCCTCCGTCATCCAGATCGTTCTGATCGGCACCGCGATGATCATCACCGACCGTTACGTCAAGCTGAGCCGGGTGGTCTGACCCATGGCACGGCTCTCGCTCACCCATCTCCAGAAGGTCTATGGCGACTTCAACGCCGTCGACGACGTCACCATCGACATCGCCGATGGCGAGTTCCTGGTCCTGCTCGGTCCGTCCGGCTGCGGCAAGACCACGACCTTGCGCATGGTCGCCGGTTTTGTGCCGCCGAGCGCCGGCACGATCACCATCGGCGAGCGCGACGTCACCGTGCTGCCGCCCTGGAAGCGCAATTGCGGCCTGGTCTTCCAGAGCTACGCATTGTTCCCCCATCTGACCGTCGCCGAGAACGTCGCCTTCAGCCTCGAGATGCGCAAGGTCCCTCCCGCCGACCGCGCCCCGCGCGTCGCGGAGGCGCTCCGTCTCGTGCAGCTTTCAGGCTTCGACGAGCGTTACCCGCGCCAGCTCTCGGGGGGGCAGCAGCAGCGAGTGGCGCTCGCCCGCGCGCTTGCGATGCAACCCGACGTGCTGCTGCTCGACGAGCCTCTCTCCAATCTCGACGCGAAACTCCGGCAGGAGGTCCGGGTCGAGATCCGCGACCTGCAGCGCAAGCTCGGCCTCACCACGATCATGGTCACTCACGACCAGGAGGAGGCGCTCACCATGGCTGACCGGCTGGTGGTGATGGAGAAGGGCAAGGTCCGGCAGATCGGCAACCAGCGCGAACTCTACGAGAAGCCGGCGGACCGCTTCGTCGCGGGCTTCATTGGCCGCAGCGCCTTCCTCGACGGGGAAACCACAACGCCTGGCCGCTTCCGCAGCCTCGGCGGGCTCGACATCACTGTCGGCGCGGCGAGTGGCACGGGAGCGGCGACACTCGCGCTTCGACCAGAGCGCATCTCGGTGGCAGCCGAGGCCGGAGCGTGCGTCAATCGCTTCGAGGCCCGTGTCGAGCACGTCTCCTATCTCGGCGCGCTGCTCGATATCGATGTCCGTCTCTCCGAGCACGACCGGATGCTGCTGCAGCTCCCGAACCGCCAAGGCAGCATCGAGCCGAAGCCGGGCGACACTATCACGATAGGCTGGGCCGAAGACGCCGGGCTCGTCTATCCGCGCGAGCCGTAAGGCCATGATCGGGAAAGGCGCATTGCGGCTCTCCGTCCGAACATGGCTCGATCACGGTCTCTAGCTCGACAGGCGTCCAACAGGGGAGAACTCATATGAACTCGATCAACAGGCGCCATGTCCTGCAAGGTCTCGCGGCGGGAGCAAGCGCCGCGGCGCTGGGCGGTCCGGCCTTGGCCCAGTCAGGCGGCAAGGTCGTGGTCGGAACCTGGGGCGGCGACTATGCCCGCCTCCTCACCAAGAACATCGAGGACCCGATCCTCAAGCCCAAGGGCATCGAGGTCCTGCAGGACCAGGCCGGCGACGCCCCACGCCGCGCCAAGATGGTCGCCGAGCGTCGCCTGCCGCGCGGCACGGTCGACATCCACGGGCTCTCGGCCGCCAACATGTACGAGATGAACGAGGCCGGCGTCGTGGAGCAGCTCGACTTCTCCAAGATCCCGAACGCCAAGAACCTGCTGCCGACGATGAAGTACCCCTATGGCATCGGGCACATCTATTCCGGCAACGTCGTCATCTACAATCCCAAGCTGATCAGCCCCGCGCCGACCGGTTTCAAGGATTGGCTCGACCCGAAATGGGGCAACAAGATCGGCTTCATCGACATTCAGTATCAGTCGATCATGGTCGCCGCCTCGATGGCCGCAACGAACGGCGCCAGCATGAACGACCTCGACAAGGCGAAGGAGGTTCTGCTCGCCGTCAAGAAGACGGGCGCGCGCGTCTACCCGACGAACGAGGCCTTCGCCCAGGCCATGAAGAACGAGGAGGTTGGCATCAGCGCGATCTGGAAAGCGCGCGTCGTCCAGTGGCAGGATGCCGGCATTCCCTGCGAGGCGGTTTCCCCGGTTGAAGGCATCCCGGCCTATGTCTCCGGTTTCGTCATCCCGAAGAATGCTCCGAACAAGGAGAATGCCTACGCCTATATGAACGCCATGCTCGAGAAGGCGCCTCAGGAGGCCTTCGCAGTCGATATGGGCTATAACGGCACTGTGACCGGTCTCAATGTCGCGGCCGCCCTGCAGAAGCGCATCGGCTTCACGCCCGAAGAGGAAAAGCGCCTCAAGGATCTCGACTACGGCTTCCTCGCCAAGAACGATTCGGCGATGAAGGAGTGGTGGGACAAGGTCTTCAAGGCGTGATGCGGCCATGAGCACGACTGCCCCCGAAGCTGTTGCGGGCGGCCGCACCGGACTTGCCGGGGCGCTCGTCGTGCCGGCGACCATCTTCGTCGCGATCGGGCTGATCGGCCCGGTCGCGATCCTGTTCCGCTATTCGCTGAACCAGTTCATTCCGGGCCAGTTCATGGTCGACGGACTGACCATCGAGAACTACGTCAAGTTCTTCACCGACACCTATTATCTCAACGTGCTCATGCGCACCGTGCGCGTCGCGGTAATCTGCACCATCGCTTGCCTGATCATGGGCTTCCCCCTGGCCTATGTGCTGGCGCGCACCGAAAGCCGGTTCAAGAACCTGCTGATCATGGCCGTCGTGCTCCCCCTGTTCGTCGGCAACGCGGTTCGTGCCGCCGGCTGGATGACCGCTTTTGGCAACAAAGGCGCGCTCAACGCCTCCCTGATGGGGCTCGGCCTGATCAATCAGCCGATCGAGATCATGTTCACCGAGACGGCCGTGATCATCGGCATCGTCGCGGTCAACCTGCCCTTCATGGTGCTGACCCTGCAGAGCGTCATCGAAGGTATCAACCGCAATGTCGAGGAGGCAGCGTTCAGCCTGGGCGCCGGCCCCGTCGCGATGTTCCGCCGCGTCCTCTGGCCACTGGCACTCCCGGGGATTCTCGCTGGCACGATCCTGACCTTCATCCTGGCGATGAATGCCTATGCGACCCCAGTTCTGCTCGGAGGCCCGAAGTTCCAGACGATGGGGCCACTCGTCTATGGCCAATTCGCGCAACAGAACAACTGGCCCTTCGGCGGTGCGATTTCCTTCATCCTGATGACGGCGACGCTCCTGCTGACCGTGGMGGCCCACCTGATCGTGCAGCGGCGTTATCGCTGAGGGCGCCGCCGGTCTCAGTGGCGCTTCCACTGGTCAAGCGCGCGGCGGCACTCTAAATCTCGCGCATGACCATTTCCGGATCGCTCGTCCCCATCGCAGTCGGCGCCGTCGCCCTGGTGCTGCTGCTGGGTCTCGCCAACATGCTGCGCGGCGGTAGCGCCAACACATCGCAGAACCTGATGCGACTGCGCGTGGTGCTGCAATTCGTCGCGATTCTGGTGATCATCGGCGTGCTCTGGTGGCGCGGAGGCTGAGCCCGTCTCACTTTTCAGCGGACGCGACAGCTCTGACTGACGGTGCGTAAGCTTTTGATAAATCAGATATTCTGCATAACCCTCCAGGGGTCCCAACCGCGCTTGCCGCATTCTGGACACGAGTCTATGCGTTTCACTAACGTCCGTTCAAACGATAAAAAGAACCTGTAGCCCATGCCGCGCGTCGCGTTGCTGATCCTTGCCGGCTTCCTGGCTGCCTCGCCTGCCCAGTCGCAGTCGCAGGCCTTGCCTTCCGGAGTTTCCAGCTACGCCCCCGCAACCGAAACCCCCGTTCCGTCCTGGGAAGCGCGCCTCGGCATTGCACCGGCGAATCCGAGCGGCCGCGAAAGCGGACTGCTGAACTTCAATGGCGAGGTGGTGACGCCGCGCGTCATCCCGCTTAATGACCGCATCGCCTCGGCCTTCGTGCCGCGCTTCCATCTTGGCTCCAGCATCAATTTCAATGGCACGCGCTATGCCTATGCGGGCGCGACCTGGACCGTCGATCTCTCGAAGAATGTCTTCGTCGAAGCCAGCTTCGGCGCCGCCGTCAATGACGGCAAGACCGGTGCGGTCGTCCCGGAGAACCGACTCGTCGTCGGCTGCGATACCGGCACGCGCGGTGCTGCGGCGCTCGGTGTTCGCCTCAGCGATCGCTGGAGTCTGATCGCGACGCTCGAACAATTCGGCACCACCGGCTGCTCCGACAAGGACAAGCCACGCGGCCCGGCCAATTTCGGCGCCAAGCTCGGCTACACCTTCTGACCCTTCGCTGGAGCATCGGCCCGAAGAGCGGATTGCGGCTTTCGGGAATGCTGACGCGGACACAGAAAGTTGGATCGCCTGACCGGATAAGAGTTTCGGTCCGATGATCGAAAGCATCTCGGCAGGGTGGAGGCTGTGGTGCTCCAAGCCTTTCGTTGCGGACGCGACGCGCTATAACGCGTCATGGTCAAGCTGAATCGCATCTATACGCGCACTGGGGATAACGGCACGACCGGGCTCGCAACCGGCCCACGCCGGCCGAAATACGACTTGCGCGTCGCAGCCTATGGCACCGTCGACGAGACCAATGCCTGCGTCGGACTGGCACGGCTGCATGCAGCAACCGAGGATGGCGAGGTCGATGCCATGCTCGGACGGATCGCCAACGATCTTTTCGACCTCGGAGCCGATCTCTCGACGCCCGACACCGGCGAGACGCTCGCCTATGAGCCGCTGCGCATCGTCCAGGCCCAGGTCGACCGCCTCGAAGCGGAAATCGATCAGCTGAACGCGGCGCTCGCCCCGTTGCGCTCCTTCGTCCTGCCCGGCGGAACACCGGCAGCCGCCTATCTTCACCTCGCCCGCACGGTCAGCCGGAGGGCCGAACGCCTGATGGTCGAGCTCGCCCAGACCGAGGGGGAGCGCGTCTCCGCGCCGGCGCTGAAATACATCAACCGGCTTTCGGACTTCCTCTTCGTTGCCTCCCGTTTCCTCAATGCCAGGGCCGGGGGCGATGTGCTCTGGGTTCCYRGGCAGAACCGCTAGAGCCGGACATGTTCGTACCGCTGCATGACGGCGTTCCGCTGCGCTTCATGCGCGCGCCCTATGTKACCTATGCCCTGATCAGTGCCTGCATCGGCATCCATCTCGCGATCTGGATCCTGCACGAACCGCCGGGAGAGATCGCCGTCATGGCCGGCTTCGGCCTGATCCCCTCCGTCTTCTTCGGCACCGCGCAACTGCCCATCGAGATCATGCAGGCTCCGGCCTGGCTGACGCTGTTCAGCAATGTGCTGCTGCATGCGAGCTTCGCCCATCTCGTCGGCAACATGCTGTTCCTCTGGGTCTTCGGCGACAATGTCGAGGACGCGATGGGCCATTTCCGCTTTCTGGCCTTCTTCTTTCTTTGCGGCCTGGCCGGGTCGCTGGCGCATGCCGTCATGAATCCTGGGTCGGAGCAGCCGCTGATCGGCGCATCGGGCGCGATCTCGGGCGTTATCGCCTCCTATCTGATGCTCTATCCGCAGGTCCGGATCTGGGGCCTCGCCTTCAAATGGATCCCGCTGCACGTCCCGGCGATGTACGCGCTCGGCGCCTGGATCCTCTTCCAGTTCATGTCAGCCTTCGTCGACCCACAGGGCAATGTCGGCTGGTGGGCGCATCTGGGCGGGCTTGCGACCGGCGCGGCGCTGACCCCGATCTTCATCCATCGCGGCGTTGGGCTGTTCGGGCGCGCTGCAAGAGGGTGACGCCCGCGACTTTGGCGGCGTTGACAAGCCTAAACAGCCATCGCTACGGTCCCCCGGCATTCCAGCCGAGAGCCACGATGCCGTCATCCTGCCGCGTCGCGCGGCGCGGCCTCGATCGTATCTCTCCCGAACGGTGAAGCGACGATGAAGATCCTTGTKCCCGTCAAGCGGGTTGTCGACTACAATGTGAAGATCCGCGTGAAGGCGGACGGCTCCGGCGTCGAGCTTGCCAATGTCAAGATGTCGATGAATCCGTTCGATGAGATCGCCGTCGAGGAAGCGTTGCGGCTGAAGGAAGCCGGCAAGGCGACCGAGGTCATCGTCGTCTCGATCGGCCCGGCGCAGGCCGCGGAAACCATCCGCACGGGTCTCGCCATGGGTGCCGATCGCGGCATCCTGGTGAAGGCCGAGGGCACGATCGAGCCGCTCGCCGTCGCCAAGCTCCTGAAGAAGATCGTCGAGCAGGAAAGCCCTCAGCTCGTCATTCTCGGCAAGCAGGCGATCGACGACGACTGCAACCAGACCGGCCAGATGCTGGCCGCCCTGCTCGGCTGGCCGCAGGGCACCTTCGCCTCCAAGGTGATGATCGGCGATGGCTCGGTCGATGTCACCCGCGAGGTCGATGGCGGCCTGCAGACCGTGGGGCTCAAGCTGCCGGCGATCGTGACCACCGATCTGCGACTGAACGAGCCGCGCTACGCCTCGCTGCCCAACATCATGAAGGCCAAGAAGAAGCCGCTTGATGAGACCACCGCCGAAGCGCTCGGCGTCGAC
>NZ_JBFTLD010000124.1:0-18386 GCF_056396265.1 Allobosea sp. 05T422_2
CGCTGGCACAGTGTAAAGCGCCGCAATAGCGGTCTCGAAGCTCAGCTCCGTCGAATATGCCAAATGGTTGGCCAGAGTTTCGCGACCCGTTGCGGCGTCGGCGGTCAAAATAGCCTTGGCGCGCGCGCTGGCGATCTCAGACGAGGTGCCCATTTAAAGATCCGTTTCTGCGGCAGTGCCGCTGTGATGTCGGGTATTGCGTCACTGACCTGTAGCGGCGCGGTAATTTCGGAGAATGCGGGCGAGCGGCGGCTCCGCAGGAGCCGCTGCAAGGGCGGCAATAGCGGCCTCGGCGGTCATGTCGGTCGAATAGGCCAGGTGCTTCGCCAGCGCCTCACGGCCCTTAGCGGCATCGGCGTTGATGATGGCATTGGCGCGGGCGCTGGTGCCTTCTGAGTTGGTATCCATTTTTAAGGTCCGTTCTGCAGCAGAGCCGCGATGCGAATGGGGTGCGGGCGATCGGCCGCCCGAGGGGTAAGTTTGGTGACTAGCCGGCAGTTGGCCGGACAGGCGCGTACGTCACCTCAGGAGAGCGCGGGCCGAGAGCAGCGGCGGGGGCACGTGGCGTGGCGAGTTGTTCGACCGCGGCAGCGACACTGTCGACGCKAGCCCAGAACGCGCCCTCGCCAGCGCGCAGACCGGGAAGGGCAACGCTCGCAATGAGCGACGGGACAGTGATGCCGGGAATGGCTGGCAGCCGTTCCGTACGCACGAAGGTGCGTTTAGCGGAGGGAACAATGTCGTCCTCGTGCAAGAAAACGAGCCCTTCGCGAAAGGTGCCGAATGGCTTGCGGGGCGCATCAAGGATTGGCTCGCCGCCGTTCGAATAAGCCCAGTGTTGGACCTCGGTCTGCGAAAGCACCTCGCCCGGCTGGCCGGAGAGGCTACGACCCGCCTCGGCGTACGCAATCTCATCCGCGCCGGTGGGTAGGTCAGCGTTGGCACGAGCAACGGCTACGTCGGCTACGGTGACGACGCGGAGAAGCTCGCGGATCGGTTCGCAGGCGGCTTCGTACTCGTTGAACAACCGCGTTCTCGCAGCCTCTGCCAACGCCTGCGCGGCCGCGTACGTGTCCCACCGACGGGCCTCGGCCTCGGCGTCGAGAGTAGAAGCCAGTTTTGGCTCGAGCGCCGCAATCTTCGCGCGCGCTTGATCGCCGCGGATCGCGGCCTCCGCCTTGGAGTCGAGGATTTTACGAAGAGCAGCCGGCGTCTCGTCTACAAGGCCCGCCTGATAGGCAGTGTCAGCCGCAATGACCGCGGCGTCGGCAGCAAGGGCGTCGGCTCGAAGCGCATCGAGGCGCATGCTGATCTCAGTCGATGACTCGCCAGGGGCAGAGGCTGGTTTCGGGTGGGGCATTACGTTCTCATGTTCGGCTCTCGACTCTCGTCAGAGCGATTGAATGACGGCGTGACGTTTGGGTGGCGTCACGGATTGCGGACCGGTTGGTATTCGACGACAGGCGCGCGCGGKCCGTCGACGGCAGGAGGACGGCGGGGCTCGGCAAGCTGCCGCGGGGCCTCCCCTGTGCCCGACACCGGCTTCCAATAAGAGCCTTCTCCGAAGGCCAGGCCGGGCAGATTGATCTCGGAAGCTAACTGGCGAACATATCGACCGAAGACCGGGGGCAGGAATTCCCTGCGGCGGAAATGCCGGCGGGTGCAGTTGTACTGACGCCCGTTAATGGCAATGCGGCCATTCCGATCAACCTGATCCTGCTGCTCAGCGGGGAGTGGCGATGAATTGCCGTCCATGACCCACAGCTCGACAGTATCCTCGCTGACTATTTCTTCAGGGAGGTTAGGCAGCGCTCGCGAACCTTCCGGTTTTGCGATCGGAGTTGCGCCCGCTGGCAGGTTTTGGTTTGCCGCCTCAACCGCGATATCGGCCTCCGCGATTGCGCCCAAAACGGCACGAATTTTCTCGGCTGCCTTGGGATAATCGGCGAAAAGCTGCTTGCGAGCGCTTTCGGCGAGCGCGCAGGCTGCGGCGTATTGCTCATATCGACTGGCCTCGGCTTCGGCTTCGGTAGCAAGATCAAGGTCGACCTCGAGCTTTGAAACCAGCGCGTTCAACTGATCTACGCGGATGGTCGCGTCAGACCGGGCCTCGGCGAGCTTTCGCAGTGCGGGCGCCGAAGCTGTCAGAAGCGCGTCGGCATAGGCGGCCTGGGCGGTGTTGACGCCAGCGGCCGCACTAACCGCGTCTTCGCGCGCTTTCGCGAGGCGAGTGCCGATCTCGATGGACGTTTCGTGGTTGGTCATACGGGGGGTCTTTCCTTGAGACGCGCATCGACGGCGGCGACGATCGCGGCCGCGTCGGCGACGAGATTGATCGATGGCTCAACAGGCTCGTCGACGAGAAGCCGGGGACCGTTTGCGAGATCTACGATCAGAAAGGTTGGGTGGGTTTCGGCCAACGCGCGGGTCGAAAAATCGTCGACGAGTCGAGCAGCGAGCCGAACACGAAGCCCCGCCTTCACCAGTGCGGCAGCGGCGGCGAGTCGATAAATGCTCTCTTTAGTGAGTTCCCGGCTGACGCCTGCGCCTGGTGTGTCGACATCGGCCGGAGAGAGTTTGAAGGCCCTACGATCGATTAACTCGAGCAGCCGCCGGTGCGTGATTCCAGCGGCAAACGCGGCATCAGCCGCCCGCCACCTCTGAATGGGGTCCATGTCGGTTCCGATTTTGAGAAATTTGGAATTGAAGGGCCGGCCCGGTGCCCAGGCGCGTGGAAAAGACAACCGGCGACGCAGCCACCCCGGTGCGTCGCCGATCTACGATCTCGGTGCGAGAGGCTGCGCGCCGAGGCCGCTTCGGCCGGAGCCACGAGGGCTCGACGGTCCAAGCCGTGTGCGCCCTTGGGCGCGGAAGTGAATTAGGCTGCTTGGCCTGTCGTGGCAGGCGTGAACCGCCTCATGACGGAAGCGCGAAGCTCTTCGAAATCCGTTGAGCCCGGGGCTGCGGACATCAGTTCCGTGAGCACTGCCACGACCTCGGCGTCGACAAGATCCTTTACGGCCTCTGCCGACGTCGCGGCCACGAGGCGCTGAGCCAACCGCTCGCCGAGCGTCGCCACCTTGTTTCGAACGAGCGCGTATTCGGTCGCGATCGTCACGACGACGTCGTCGATATCGGCAACCTCGCCGCTCTCGCGCTCGAATTTCAACTCCAGCAGTTTGGCCTCGAAGTGCAATTTGACCCGCTCGGCCTCGGACTTGGTCCAAGTGGCAGGGTCGGCGTACATTAGGGGAGTGATCGTAACCCCTGCGCCTTCTCCAGGCACTTCGGGGTTAAAAGGTAACACCGACAGCCGACCGCCATGGTTCGCGACGAATTCGTCGGATTTCTCGATATCAACGCCGCCGTCGGCGTCAAAAACCAGCAAACCGCGGCGTTTCCACTTCGAAATCGTGTTGTTGCTGACCCCGCGATGGGCGGCATATTCGCTCTGCGTGGCCATTTTTATAACCCTTAACCCTTTTTGCGGAGCCTAAATCTGGAGACATGGCGAGGTGGTGCGACCGCTAGGGCCGCTGATGCGCCGAAAGGTACCTATGACGGGGGGGGTAGGCCTGGCCCGAAAGACGGCCAGCGCCGAAGCGCCGGCCGAGGTGTGGTCGGGAGGACCTGAGCGGGCAATCTGCGGCCCCTCTATAAGATAGGACCGCAACTTGCGAGAAAGGGACGCTCAGGCGGCGCGCTTCTTCTCGAGCGCCTGGAGTGCCGCTTCGAATTCGGCGCAGGCAGCGAGGAGTGCTGCCTTACCGGCGCGTTCTGCCGTCTTGCCATGCTTGCCGAGGGATAGGCCGATCTCGCGGAAGTTCTCAGCCCGTAATGCCCCGTCGAGCACCGAAACAGCTTGCGGAGCCATGATCTCGATCAAGCGCTGAAGCTCATTGCGCGCCTCGCCGATATCCCACGGAGATGCCGGTTGCTCGGGCGGAGGCGGGAATGAACGGCGCTTGCGAAAGCGGGGCTTTGTGGGCTCCGTCAGCGTAACCTCACGCCCGTCCTTGGTGCGATGCAGGATTCCGATCACGCTGCCCGCCGGGGTGCGGCGATTATAGGCCGAGTCGCTGTCGACGTTGCCGCCCGACAACTCCTCCACGAGATCCGGCGTCTCCGCGCCCAGTTCGTCCTTCGCCTCGTCGTCATTATCGGCGCGGAGGTCGTCCGCCATCACAAGCCGGCCGCAGCGGAGCAGCCGTCCGGTGGTTGGGCTATGCGCAATATCTCCATCAGCAGGAATCAACCTGCCGCCCAGACGCCGCCAGCGTACGCCGATGGATGCCGCCAGGATGAGCGCTTCTTCAGTCCACTCCGGGGGCTTTCGCGGTTCGGCCTCCGTTGGAGCGTTTGGGTCACCCGAGCCGGCCATCCAACTGGATGGACAACCTGCTTGCTCGGCTAGCTCGCGGAGGGTCTTCCATTTTCGCAGCGACTCGAACTCAGCCTCGAGAGCCCGATGCCGCGGCGCTTGCGGCCGTGCCCGGCGGGAAGCGGGCTCGTTGTCGTTTGCCGCATCCTCGGCGCGCAGCCGGTCGAGGACTTGGCGATAGCCGGCCGGCGTTCCGTCGATAGGGGCTCGGAATGGAAATGGGACGATAGTGGTCATGCGGGTCTCCCGACTGGAATGAGGACGGCCGGTGTTCGGCTCTTTTTGATGAAGGCGGGCGGGGTGAAGTCTTCTTGCTCCGGCGGATCTGCCCCACCCAGCGCCCCACCTGGGATTTCGTCCATTCTCCCTTGCCCACCCCCACCCCTCTACGAGGGGGTGGGGTGGTGAGGCAGGTGGATGGGATTGAAGCTGCCTCACCTTGCCCCACCTCTGCCCCACCTGAGTTTGCATGCGGTGGGGCAGATGCGGGGACGATGAATTTCCGCATCATGCGCTTGTGGTCTAGACGCTCGTGGACTTTCAGGACGCCCGATTTCAGCCAGGCCCGAAGCAGCGACTTCACGCGCGTCCGACCCGCTTTGTCGTCGATGTCGATGCCGAGCAGTTCCGCGATAACGTTCCCGGCCCAGCCCGCCGCCTGCTCATGCTCGCGAGCGTCGCCACCGGCCAATCGCCCAAGGATGCCCCGCAGAGCCTCTTCGGGAACGTCGCCGGCAATGTCCTGTGCCGAGGGCCAGCGCCACTCTTCGACGACGCCGATCTGATCGGCGGGATCAAGCATGCCGGCTCCATTGCCCAGACTGACGCTAGCGAACCGGCGCCACGCCGAAGACGACGAGGCCACCATATTCACCTTGCCGAAGTCGACGCGAAAGTACCGGCGGACATCCTCAGACGAGACGCCAGCCTTGTCGGCTTCTTCCTTCGTCATGCCGTTGACGACCCGGACAGAGCGGGCCTTGTCTTTGAGCGCACCGGCACCGCGGCCGTCATCTGCCGTCGCTTCTTGGCCGTTGCTCTTACGCACATGGTGCACAAGCTCGACGCTGCAGTTAGCTTCATGGGCAACCCGCACCCACTGTGCTGCAACAGCCTGGATAGCGCCGTTATCGTTCTCCGGCACCGAGTGCGTGGATACGAACGGGTCGACGATCAGGACGTCAATCTGGCGCTCCTTCACTTCCCTGATGAGCGATGAGACGATCGGCTCGACGACTTTGATATCGCGCCCCTCGGTACGAGCGACCACGAACTGTTGCTCGCGTCCCGAGTCGGTCCAGAGGTGGCCTTCAATGTCATCCGGCCGGAGGCTGAAGTGCAGCGCCGCCGCCATGACGCGCCGCTGGATTTCCTCGATAGGGTCTTCAAGATTGATGGTCCAGACGCGTCTGCGCTCGCGCGGTATCTCGCCGAGCAGTGGCTTGCCGGACGCCATGGCCAGCGCCTCCGTATAGCTATGGGCGGTCTTTCCGCCACCGCCCGCGCCGAAGGTCGCCGAGAGGTACTGGCGGGCGTAGTGGCCGCCGTAGAGCCATTCGCGTCTGGGGATGGTCTTGGGGTCGATCCACACGAACGGGGTGGCGGTGACCGCGGCCTTGCGGTTGTCATTTGCCGGTGCAGGCATCCAGCCCGCAGGCTTGCCGGTGATCTTGGCCAACGCCGCATAATCACCGGCCTTGGCTGCCGTGACGATAGCCGAGCGTTCCACCATAGACGCGGCACGCTCGTCGGCGCGCTTGTCCCGCTCAATCTGCTCCCGTACCGCTTCGGCCCAGTCACGGCGCCGCATCCATTCGACAGCTTCCGGGGTCTCCTCTGGAGGGCAGTCGTCCCATTCGGGCGGGGGTGCGACGGGGCCAATCAGGCGCTCTAGGCCTGTCGGCTGGTAGTCGTCTTCGAATTCAGGCTGCGCGGCGGTCAATGGCATCGAGCCCTCGATAGGCCGCCTCAGCGGCTTCATTGATTTGACGAAACATGGCGGGGCTGAAGTTCGCGAGGCGAACGCCGCCAGCAAACGGTGCGGCTACGATGAAGCTGCCGTTTGGCCGAAGCCGCAGCCGAAAGCCGCTAAGCCTCATGTCGGGCGTTGCGATCGCAAAGCGCGCAACCGTMCTGGCCGTGTCTCCGCCCGGGTCGGGAAACGACACAAAGTCTACAATCTGCATGGGCAGACTCCTCTGAAAATGCGCACAAAGGCGCGTTGCCGCCGGCTGTTGCTGGCGGGTGCGGTGGTGTAAGCGGGTGAGGGGGCGTCCGAGCAGGCCGGGGACGCCGAGTAGTCAAATCAATGACTTGTCACAGAATGCGGAACTGCTCGCGTTCGGCAAAGGCCATCGCCATTCGGCAATAGTCGAGAACCGCCGACCAGGATGACAGCACCGGGCGTTTCGCCACCGCTCCCCTCGCCATGCGCTGCAGGGCGGCCGCGACGATCTTGAGATCCTGCGCAACGCCGGAGCCGACGCCCTTGACCTCAGTCAATCGCGCGGCCGGCGCGCCAAGCACCTCGGCGAATGAGCCGAAGCGCCGGATCAGGTCCTTGGCGAGCGGCTTCACGTCGCGCTGCGGGATGGAGCGGAACAACAGAAGCTCGAGCAACTCGTAATCGGGCAGGGTGTCGGCGCCCGACTCCTGGAAGCGATCGCGAAGCCTTTGGCGATGACCGTGGTAGTGCGGCACGGCAACGGCCGTGGGTTCTTCCGGCAACGGGACTTGTGATCCGCGCTGACCGCCCTCTTGCTTCATCGTGCCGCGAGCGGATTGTCGCGGCCTGCCGGCGACAGCGTGAAGATCTCGCAGCCGGTCTCTGTGACACCGACCGTGTGCTCGAACTGGGCCGAAAGCGAGCGGTCGCGGGTGACCGCCGTCCAGCCGTCGGAAAGCACCTTCACGCCCGCCTTGCCGAGGTTGATCATCGGCTCGATGGTGAAAAGCATCCCGGGCTTGAGCAAGACGCCTTCGCCGGGACTGCCGTAATGCAGGATGTTGGGTGCATCGTGAAAGACCTGGCCCAGGCCGTGGCCGCAGAAATCGCGCACCACCGAGCAACGCTCGGCTTCGGTATAGCGCTGGATGGCGAAACCGATATCGCCGGTCGTCGCGCCGGCGCGCACGGCCTTGATACCGCGGAGCAGGCTTTCATAGGTGATTTCGACCAGCCGCTCGGCCTTGCGGGGAATGTCGCCGACCCCGTACATCCGGCTGGAATCGCCATACCAGCCATCGACGATCAGCGTGTAGTCGATATTGAGGATGTCGCCTTCGCGCAGGGGTTTGTCGTCCGGGATTCCGTGACAGACCACATGGTTGATCGAGGTGCAGATCGATTTTGTATAGCCGCGATAGAACAGGGTCGCCGGGTAGGCGCCATTGTCCATGGCGAACTGGAAGGCAAGCTCGTCGAGGCGTTGCGTGGTGACGCCTGGCCGGACGTGCTCGCCGAGCATGTCGAGGCCTTCTGCCGTCAGGCGGCCGGCCTTGCGCATGGCCGCGAAGGCTTCGGGACCATGAAGTTTGATGGCCGGTTCGCGCATCCGCGCCCGTCCCAGATTTTCGTCGAATGTCATGATGGGCAAGAAGCTCCTTGCCCATCATATCTATTGCGTTTGGCCGGCTGCGCAAGATGATTGCGCCCGTGCCAGCTCGAACTGAAGGGTGCAGGCGCTGTTTTGGCGGTGCTTAGCGGACCAGGTTGAGGCCTGTCGCCGCCAGAACGATGATCCAGAGTGTGTCGAGATTGATCCAGCCCCGCCGCAGGAAGGCCAGCCCCAGCCATTCATAGACGATCGCCGCAATCGTTGCTGTCACAGCCAGCATTGCAGCCATGTGAAGGGCGATGGCGGCCAGCGAGACCGGCAACGACCCCGCGGCAGTCAATTCCCGCGCCGGCGTCGCAGCAAGGCAGAGCGGGATGATGACCGGTACAAGCATCAGGCCGGCCCCGTGGCTGGTCGCCATCAGGAATGACCAGGCGCCGAGTCCGGCAAGCCCCGTCTGCATGCCGACCCGGACGCGATGCCGGTGACCGAAGACGGCATGGGAGGCTGCCCACCCCAGAAGCAGAAGGCCCGCGAGCCTTTGCAGCGCTTCGTGGTCAATGATGGTCCCGAGGGCAACTACCGCCGCGACCACCACGGCGACCGAGGCCGCATGCCCCAGCGCGATCGGAAGGAGGGACAACCACACAACGCGACGGCTCTCGCGATGCAGACCGAGCGCAACCGCAAAGAGCCAGCCCATGGCCGGGTTCAGGCCATGGAAGGCACCGAGCCCGGCGAGCATGAGCCAAGGCGACATCTCAGGCTCCCGTTCGAGCGATCATGCCGGGCAGGGGCGTCAGGGGTAGCAATAGGAATCGGACGAGCAGTCACCGCCCTCCAGCCTGACCTGGTGAGGCCGGTGCCCCTTGGGCCAGTCGACGAAGAACTTGTCGTCGAAGCGGATGCCGCCCTTCTCCCCGACATCGAGCTTTACCATCCAACCGTCGATTCCATTGGGATAGAATTGCGGATCGATGGCCCCGTAGAGCGAGTTCGTGAAATAAACCCGCTTGCCGTCGCGGCTGATCTCGACCATTTGCGGGCCGCCGTTGAGATGCCCGTTCTTCGCTCCGGGGTGGGAGGCGCGGGAAACGATGCCGCCGATGCGGACCCGGCCGGTTTCCACAGGCTTGAACGGATCCGACACATCGTACTGAATCATGTCGCCGGTGCCCCAGCAGGACACGTAGAGGTAGCGATCGTCCATCGAGAGGTCGATGTCGGTGACGAGGGGCGCAACCGCCTTGAACCCCTTCAGGACCGGTGGCAGGAGATCAGGATCAGCCGGCTCGGCAGGGATCTCGATGACTTTCCTGACCGCCCATTTCGTGCCCTCGCGATACCAGGTCCAGATCGAGGCGGAGAGATCCTTCAAGCTGATGACGCAGCCGACGAAGCCATAGGCCTTCCTCGGGTCATGGGCTGGGCGCAGTTCAAAGACGAGTTGATGCTCCTCGCCGAAATCGATCTCCTGTTGATGCTTGCGCGTGTGCAGGTCCCAGAAATGGAGCCGCCGCCCGTATTTGCTGCTGAGCAGAACTTCCGGAACCAGTCCATTCTCGAACGTATCGGGCGTGCCCCATTCGCTGGTCACCATGGTGTCGTGGCCGAGATGCCACCAGAAATCATAGGCGAGCTTCTGGGAGCCACGATCCATCTCCCATTGCCCCAGTACGTCGAAGCTGACGGGGTCGAGGAGGAAGATGCCGCCGGGTTCCTTGCCTTCGGCATTGCCAAGTGCATTCACGTAAATGCCCTCCGGCCCGCAATGAATGGTGTGCAGCCGCGAATACCTGGCCTTCTCGGCGATCTCCTCCGGCTCGATGACCCGCGCGATCGTCGGTTTCCTCGGATCGGGTCTGGTGTCGATGATATGCAGCCGCGATGAGCGCAGGCCGGGAACGACGAGGTAGCGTCGCTCCATATGGGGGTGCGGCGCATTCGGGCACAGACAGGACGAGCAAGCATTCCAGCCGAAATGATGCAGCTCATCGCCGGTATTCGGCATCTCGACCTGACCGACGATCTGCGCATAGCTCAACGACGCGGGATCGACGTCGACGACGGCGATCGCGTCGGGTTTCCTGCGCTCCGGATCGAAGGAGGCCACGTAGGCCAGCCGCTCGGCGGGAGCCTTGGCCGCCAGCCGCGGCGAGGGGTAAAAGGAAGGATCGGGTCGCCAGCTTACCATGATCATTCTCCCGAGCACCTCAGCACCCCGGACAACAGGCCTCTCTATAGCCCAGACCTTGCGTTGCGGCTTGCTGTTTTCTGGCTCGACGTTGAAGCGGTCTGCCTGATCCGTGGGGGCCCGCTGCACCATGGCGGAGGGCCTGGTACCCCTCGATCGATCAAGTTGCTGGCGCGCGACGGCTTTGACGTGTATCAGGCGCTCCAATGGCAATGAACGATATCCAATCGACGGAAGCCCGTCCCTTCGGCGCTTTCGCACCTCAGGGCCTCGTGGCCCAGATCATCAACTGGACACGCGGGGCTCCGGACAGCTACCTCGGTCGCAAATTCGCCTATGCGCTGCGCCGCATCGGGCTGAGTTCGCTTGCGGGCCAGCCCGTCGATATCGAAGCGCTTGGCGTGCAGATGCGCCTCCATCCAGACGGCAATGTCTGCGAGAAGCGCGTATTGTTCACGCCGCAATATTTTGATCCTTACGAGCGGGAACTGCTGACGGGGCGGGCGCGCCAGCGTGAGGGTTTCCGCTTCATCGATATCGGCTCGAATATCGGCGCCTATTCGCTTTGCGTTGCGGCGGCAGCTGGCCCGGGAGCGCGTATCCTGGCCGTCGAGCCGCAGCCCGAGATCTTTTCGCGCCTGACGTTCAACATTGCGCAAAATCCGTTTGGCTCGGTCAAGGCCATTGCGTGCGCGCTGGCCGATAAGCCGGGCGAGTTGACGCTGTTTCTCGACCCGAACAACCGTGGCGAGTCGAGCGTCCGCATCCTGCGCTCCAGTGCCGGCAGCACGGTTCGGGTGCCGGCGACGACACTGCTCGCCCTGATGGAGAACGAGGGCTATGACCGCCTCGACGCAGTCAAGCTCGATGTCGAGGGGGCTGAGGACCTGATCCTCGAGCCCTTCCTGCGCGATGCGCCCGAAGCGCTTTGGCCCGAGCTGATCATCATCGAGGATTCGCGCAACCGTTGGCAGAGCGATCTCATYGCCCTCCTGACCGCGAGCGGTTATGTGCTCACAGCTCAGACACGCATCAACCTCATCTTCGAACGCAAGCGCGGCTGACGTTTTCGCTGCTGTTCAGCGCCTCATGCATAGCGGGCAGGCCATACACGGCGTTTCTGCCGCTTGAGCCGTTTGCGCCAAGGTCCTAGCTCTAAAGCGTGATCAGGAAAGCTCATGTCGCAGCGCTCCTAACCCGGCGCGGCATGAGCGGGCGGCGGATCAGCATCATCGTCACGAGCTGGCGGCATGTCTTGCCGTCCGGCACCTGAGAGGAGCCGGCCATGACCGACGCACCGCTGAATCGTCCCCCCGTCACGGCCGCAATCCTGGTGATCGGCGACGAGATTCTGTCGGGGCGGACGAAGGACAAGAATATCGGCTACATCGCCGAGTATCTGACCAATATCGGCATCGAGTTGCGCCAGGTTCGTGTCGTGCCCGATTCCCTTGACGAGATCGTCTCTGCGGTCAATGCATTGCGCTCTCGCTATACATATGTCTTCACCACGGGCGGCATCGGCCCGACCCATGACGACATCACGGCCGACTCGGTTGCAGCGGCTTTCGGCGTGCCGATCAATGTCGATCCGCGCGCGGTTGCGATGCTGTCAGAGCGCTTTCCGCCGGACCAGCTCAACGAAGCGCGCATGCGCATGGCGCGCATCCCCGAGGGCGGGGAGTTGATCGCGAACTCCGTCTCGAAGGCTCCGGGCTTCATCATCGCCAATGTCATCGTCATGGCGGGCGTGCCGGCGATCATGCAGGCGATGCTCGACGTGGTCGGACCCACTCTCAAGACAGGAACGCGCATCCTGTCCGACACCGTGCGGGCCGGTCTGCGTGAAGGCGATATCGGCACGGCTCTCGGCGAGATCGCTCAGTCTCATCCGCAGGTCGCGATCGGCTCCTATCCCTTCTGGTCCGAGACTGGTCCTGATACGAATGTCGTGGTGCGCTCGCGCGATCCTGAGAAATTAGATCAGGCGATGGCGGCGGTGAAGCAGATGATCGAGCATGAGCGCGCTCGATTACGTCGGTGATCTCTTTCCTTCTTTAGTTATTTTTGATCATATATTTTAAGATTATTCTTTTTATTGCATTGTTTACTTTTGATGATTGTCAGAATCAATTGATTTTAAGTCTTTATGAATAGAAAACTATAGTTTTTGATGTATTCGTTGCCGTGAATACATCGCTAATAGTGCCTGTTAAACAATTTATAAACGGTCATAATTCATCCTCGACTTGCGGTCGGCTTGCCGGCAGCGCTCATGTCGACGCGGCGGTTCCGGCGGTTCCGGGGGGAACGGTGTCGGTGTGGGCTGCATGTGTCCGGCCCGTGCGGAGTGCTCTGCGCTCCCGTGCCGGAACAGCGATCGGGAGGTTGTATGTCGCGCCTTTCCAGCCTGTTCTCCAATCGACGCCTTGCCGCCCAGGTCGCGGCGATCAACCGCTCACAAGCCGTCATCGAATTCGATCTGAACGGCATGATCCTCAACGCCAACGAGAATTTCCTGAACGTGCTGGGCTATACCCTCGACGAAATCAGGGGGCAGCACCACCCGCATGTTCGTCGATCCGGCCGAGCGGGAGAGCGCGGCCTATCGCAKGTTCTGGGAGGATCTCGGGCGTGGTGAATTCTCGACGGGCCAGTACTTGCGTGTCGGCAAGGGAGGCAAGGAGGTCTGGATCCAGGCCAGCTACAACCCGCTCCTTGGTGCCGGCGGCAAACCGCGGGGCGTGATCAAATACGCCTTTGATGTCACGGCACAGAAGAACCGCCTCGCTGACCTTGAAGGGCAGCAKGCTGCCATCAGCAAGGCGCAGGCGGTGATCGAATTCGACCTCAAGGGGCATGTGCTGACGGCCAACGAGAACTTTCTTGCTGTACTCGGCTATTCGCTTGGCGAGATCCAGGGGCAGCATCACCGCATGTTCGTCGATCCGGTCGAGCGCGAGAGCTTGGCCTATCGCCAGTTCTGGGAGCGCCTCGGGCGTGGCGAATACGATGCCGCGCAATATCGCCGCATCGGCAAGGGCGGCAAGGAGGTCTGGATCCAGGCATCCTACAATCCGATCTTCGACGCCAAGGGCACGCCCTTCAAGGTCGTGAAGTTCGCAACCGACATCACCGCGACCTTCCGCGGTCAGCAGCTCGAGGCCGCGGTGAAGGAGACTGGCGAAGTCATCGCTCGTGCCAAGGGCAAGGACCTGACGGGGCGCATCGCGCTCGCGGGCAAGAGCGGCGAGGTTGCGCAGCTCTGCGCCGGCGTCAACGATCTGCTCGACACCATGTCCGAGATGGTTGGCTCGGTCCGCGACATCTCGCACCAGATCGCCAGCGCATTGAGCAAGATCTCGTCCGACAGTGCCCAGCTCGCCGAGCGCACCGAAGCCAATGCCTCCAGCCTGCAGGAGACTGCGGCGACAACCGAGGAGCTCGCGGCGTCCGTGAAGCACAGCGCGGGTCACTCCCGCACCGCCGTCAGCCTCGGCCACGAGGCGCGCGACGTCGCGGAGCGTGGCGGCACGATCGTTGCCGAGGCGGTGAGTGCGATGACGCGGATCGAGCAGGCTTCGGCCGGCATATCCGAGATCATCTCGATGATCGACGGCATCGCGTTCCAGACCAATCTGCTGGCGCTGAATGCCGCGGTCGAGGCGGCCCGCGCGGGGGATGCCGGGCGCGGGTTCGCGGTCGTGGCAACCGAGGTGAGGGCTCTTGCCGCGCGTTGCAGCGAATCCGCTAACGGCGTCAAATCGCTGATCGCCAATTCGAGCGAGCAGATCCAAACCGGCGTCAGTCTGGTGAAGAATGCCGGCGCGACACTTCAGGAAATCGCCTCGGCTGCGAGCCGCGTCGCCTCCACGGTCAACGAAATCTCGGAAGCAACGGCCGAGCAGGCCAATGGTATCGATGAGATGGCCAGGACCGTCGCTCATATGGACGAGATCACCCAGCAGAATGCCCTGCTTGCCGATGAGAGCGCGAAGGTGGCGCAGGAGCTGAGGCAGGATACCGAGCGCTTGAGCGCGATGGTCGCAGCATTCCGGCTGCAAGATGGCGGACCAGGTTTCGAGACCGTGATTGCGCGCCAGATCGAGCAGTGGGCGCCACATCTCACCAGGGCCATTACCGCTCCGCTTTCGCCGCCTGCCAAGGGGGCGCCGAAGCTGAGGCGCGTCATGTCGGGCGGCACTGCCGATGGCTGGTCGGAGTTCTGATACCCGCTGAAACACGACCGATTGGGGATGAAGCGGGACGCGCCTCTTGCCAGCGCCCCGCTTATAGGCTTTCCGGATTGTCACAGAAACCGTGACAGCCGCTCCGGAGCCCCCAATGGCCGAACCGACCTCCAACAAGGCCTTCCCCGTCTCCTGGGACCAGTTCCATCGCGATGCGCGCGCGCTCGCCTGGCGGCTGGCCGAGAAGGGGCCCTTCGAGGCCATCGTCTGCATCACCCGCGGTGGTCTGGTACCGGCGGCGATCATCTGCCGCGAACTGGGCTTGCGCCTGATCGA
This sequence comes from Allobosea sp. 05T422_2, assembly GCF_056396265.1. Lineage (NCBI taxonomy): Bacteria > Pseudomonadati > Pseudomonadota > Alphaproteobacteria > Hyphomicrobiales > Alloboseaceae > Allobosea > Allobosea sp. 05T422_2. Next base: position 14,659 of record NZ_JBFTLD010000124.1, read on the forward strand.
GACGGTCTGCGTCGCGAGCTACCACGACTACAAGAACCAGTCCGAGCTCAAGGTGCTGAAGGACGTCGCTCCCTCGATCAGGGCGATCGGTGACGGCAAGGGGAAGGGCGTGCTGGTGGTCGACGACCTCACCGACACCGGGAAGACGGCACGTGTCGTGCGCGAAATGCTGCCCAATGCCCATTTCGCAACGGTCTATGCGAAGCCGGCTGGGGTGCCGACGGTCGACACCTTCGTTACCGAGGTCAGCCAGGACACCTGGATCTATTTTCCTTGGGATATGGGGCTGGCCTATGTCGAGCCGATCGCCAAGGATCACAAGGGCTGAGCCCCGGGCTTCGCCGCTTGAGCGGTCATTCCGGGCGCGGCAACCTGTCTGGAATGACCGGCAAGGGCTCGTTACGCCAGACTGCGCGCGCGCAGCGCGATCAACATGCCGGTGATTGCGAGCGCCATGCCGGCGATCTCGACTGGGGACGGTCGCTCGCCGAGCAGGAGCGTGCCGGAGAGCGCGGTCACGACCGGTACCAGCGGCAGGAACAGGGCCGCCCGTCCGGCGCCAAGGATGGCGACGGCCTGCGTGTAGAGAAACAGCGCGAAGGCGCCGACCAGCAATCCCTGATAGATCGCCTGCAGCGCTATGGCTGAAAGTGCCGCCTGCGTCAGATGCACGGGCATCACCAGTGCGACGAGCGGCAGGAGCGGCACCGACAGCAGGCATGTCGCCATGGTGACTTCGATCGCATCAGCGCCCCAGCGCCGGCAGAGCAGGCCGAAGGCCGACCAGAGCAAGGCGATCAGCACGAAGAGCATGTCGCCGATCCAGGCGCCTTCGCGGGTCGGCGTGTTGGCCAGGGCCTCCATCGAGAACAGCGCGACGCCGAGAACGATGACGCTGAGACCGGCGAGGCGGGCMGTGCTCGCGCGCTCGCCGAGCACCCACCATGCGAGCAATGCGGTGCAGACCGGGATCAGTCCGGGCGAGATGACCGAGGAATGCAGGGCGGGGGCGAAATGGGCGCCGCCGACGAGGATTAGGCTGTAGGTCGGGCCTACGATCGCGGTCAGGATGAGGGCTCGCCGCCAGCCGAGCTTGCCGACCGGAAAAGGCTTCATGCGCCTGAGCGCGAAGGGCAGCAGCACGAGTGCGGCGGCTGCAAAGCGCAGGATCGTGACATCGGCTGCGGTCATGCCATCTGCGACCGATTGCCGTGAGATCACGGCCTGAATGCCCCAGATCGCTGCCGCCAGGATGCCGCAGGCAAAGCCGAGCCAGGGGCGTTGCTGCCTGGCGAGAGACAGCGATTGCGGCCGGATGGCTTGGTTCACGCGAAAACTCTCGGAGGGCGGCGAGGCAGCGCCATATGCGGGCTCTAGCCATCGCGCGACAAGCGCGGCGGACAGGCGACGGGGCTGTTGGCGGCGCATGGCGCAGCAATGCGAGTTTGCCTGGCATGGAGCCGTCGCGACGATGGAGCCTGCCCTCTGCACTGCTTCTGCAGGCCCCTCACACAGGCCCGCTAACTCAGGTCGGACGAGCGCTGGGGAGGAGAGAAAGCCCTGCACGAGGGATGCAGCTCCTCCGTTAGATCGTCATTGCCTTAACAGCTTTTGCATTGTTTGCCGTTACGTCATGGCCGGCGGCGGCCGGGCTATGAGCGTCGATGGTCGCAGGCGCGGCGGTGCGTGCGTTTTCGGGGGCATATTGTTCCCCTCTGTTTGCAGCGCGATCCCGCTGATGGCAGCCCGAAATGAGATGAGCAGGACGGCGAGGGCAAGGGCAATGCAGCAAAGGCCAGGATTTCTGGAAAATTCCGTCATCATCGGCGCCCACCCCGACGATGAACTGCTCTGGTTCAATTCAATCCTGCGCGACGCTGACGAGGTCATCATCGTCTACCGCCATTTCTGGGGGAAGCCCGGGATTGGCGAAGCGCGGGCGGCCGCAATCGCCGAATATCCCCGCGGCAACGTCACCTGTCTCGATGTCGACGAGTCGGGCGCCTATGGCTGCGCCAACTGGGCTGATCCCGTGCTGACCGGGGCCGGTATCGGTTTCGGCATCGAGGCCGAGCGCCGGGCAATGACGCGCCTCGCCCGCAAGTCCGTTGCAGCCCTGCCGGCGGTGAAGCTCGAGCGCATCGCCGCCGCCAGCGTATCCAGGGCCTATGAAACGAACTTCCAGATCATATGYGAGTTGCTGAGACGGCGCCTGCGGCCAGAGATGAACGTCTTCACGCATAATCCCTGGGGCGAGTACGGGCATGAAGAGCACATCCAGGTGTTCCGCGCCCTGAATGTGCTGCGCGAGGAGATCGGCTTTCGGCTCTGGATGTCGAATTACTGCACCGAACGCGCCTTGCCCCTGGCGATGCGTCATTTCTCGCGTGCGCCCGGCGGTTACATCAGATTGCCGACCGACAAGGTCTTCGCCAATGCGGTCGCGGACGTCTACCGCAAGCACAATTGCTGGACCTGGGACGATAACTGGGCATGGTTCGACGAGGAATGCTTCATGGAAGCGCCGAGGGAGGCCTCGGCGACGGCAGCGCACCGGCACCTTTTTCCGCTCAATTTCTTCACGATTGGCGAGGAGCGKCCGAGGAACTGGCTACCCGTGGCCATGACGATATCGGCGGCGTTCGCGTTCACCCTTGCCGAAGCAATCTGAGTCGGATCGATTTCGGCTCGGGTGCTCGTTCCAGCAGAACGTTGGCGGTGCAAATCCGGTGGGCGCCCGGTCGTTCGCAGCGCATGCAACCGTTCCGGCGATATGGGTGAGGAGAACCAATTAAGGTCTTGCGACATCGTCGTTTCCTGGACGCGCGACCATCCCTCTCACTGCACTGCTTCGACTTCATTGTGACATAACATTTGTTGCGGTGCACATTTTTGCCGTAAACCAAGGTTAGTGAGCGGTCGTCCGGCAGCGTTTGCAAATTGAATTTGCCAACTCTGTGCCTGCGCTTAAGCCTATCATCGCTACCTATGCCTTCCTCTTGGTCATAAGTCCGAGATCCTTCTCTCTATGGTCGATTGACGTTCCCCGCGAAGGGTGGTTCGCGGTGAATTATATTGTCAATTATCATAAGAATAAAGAAAGGGGCGGAATGATTTCATTCCTTCAACTTAAGTCGCGCAGTATCGGCGCTGGTGCGTTGCTGCTCCTGGCAGCCTGCCTGGTTGTCACATTCAGCTTTACTCAGGCGCCGGCTGAAACCCGGTCTCGCTCCGGAGCCGGCGCTCCGCCTCCRGCAGCCTCATCACATTCGGCGCGCGATTGGCTGCCTTACGATCTACCGGAGACGGCCCCGACTCGGCGCGATAGCAGCCTTCGGCTCACGGTAGATCGCCCAACTGCGGGAGCTACCAATGCCGGTCGTCGTCCTGCCGTCGCGGCCAATCGCGGTCGCCCTCCTGCACCGGCGACCATTGCCGGTCGTGCTCTTCCGGCAGAGACGATTGCCGACCATCCGCTTGCGGCAGAGGCCAGTGCTGAGCGCCCTCTGGTGGCAGAGACCATTGCTGATCACCCTCTCGCGGCAGAGGCCAGCGCCGATCATCCCCCCGCGGAAGCGACCAATGCTGTTTCAAGCATCGCCGCGGACAGTGTCACGGCGCCGGCCGTCAAGTTCATGAGCTCGGCGCTACGGCCGATCACTTTCAGCCTTCTGATCGCCAAACCCGGGGAACTGCTGAAATCGGCCATCAAGGTGATGCATCTGCTC